>JAAXHF010000361.1 GCA_012271025.1 Deltaproteobacteria bacterium
CAGCAGTTGCACGGCCAGGGCGGGATAGCCGAGCTCAAGATCAGCGCCAGCCGGCAACAGCACCAGGGCCGCCAACGCGACCACTATCCAGAGCCAGCTGCGCACGAGGTAATTCACCACCAGAAACACCCAACCCGCCAGCCGCGCCTGCTGCTCATCGCGGGTGGCCAGCATGCGCTGGATGAACTCGCCACCCCCATCGCTGCGGCGGAAACTCCACCACTGCACAGCGATGTAGGCCGTGAACATCGGTATGCTGATGCCACTGCCCTGCAACCAGTGGAAGCCCGCGTCATCCCAGGCCCAGGGCACCAGTGACAGCAGCTCCGGCCGCTGCAGCGCCTGCAGTTGCTCCAACAGCGCTGTCATCCCTCCTGCGGCATGGAGGGCAGCCGCAGCCACGGCCAGGGCACCCGCCAACGCCAGCACAAGCTGGACCAGATCGGTGACCACGACGGCCCAGAGCCCACCGGCCACGGTGTAACTCATCACAAGCACAGCCACGACCATCAAGAGCCAGACCGTGTCCGTCAGTCCCAGTGCTGCGGGTTGACCCGACACCAGCCCCAGCGCTTCCACCACCTTGCGGAGGGCGAGAAAGGCATAGCCGATGCCGATGCAGTTCACCGGCACGGCCAGCAGGAAAGCCTTGATGCCGCGCAACCAAGCCGCCGCCGCTCCGCCATAGCGCAGCTCGGTGAAGGCGGCGTCGGTGAGCACACCGCTGCGGCGCCAAAGGGGTGCGAAGACAACAGCCATGGCCACGTGGGCCAAACCAAAGCTCCACCACTCCCAGTTGCCCGCCAGGCCGCGGGCACCCACCAAGCCGGCGACGTAAAGCGGCGTATCGATGGAGAAGGTGGTGGCCGCCATCGAGGCGCCGGCCAACCACCCGTTCAGACGACGGCCAGCCACGAAATAATCCGCCTCGCCGCTGTTGCGGCGGGCCAGCCACAACCCCAACACCAGGGTGAGAACGAGGTAAGCAGCGAGAAGCAGCCAATCGATCGCTGTCATGCGCAGACCCTGTTCCTCAGCAGTCTGCTGAGGAACAGGGCATCAGCCCACCCGTCAGCTGCCGGATGAATTGGGGGCCATCTGCTGACGCCGGAGCTGACCGCAGGCCGCATTTTGATCGAGCCCCCGGCTGGCCCTGAGGCTCACGGCAACACCGCGCCGCTCCAACACACGACGAAACGCCTCGATCCGCTGCGGCGTTGGTCGTTTGAACTCCTCCTCCTCAATCGGGTTGTAGGCGATCAGGTTCACGTGGCTCTGGAAACCACCAACGCGATCCGCCAGCTCTGCGGCGTGCTCGGGCTGATCGTTGAGTTCACCGAGCAGGATGTACTCAAAACTCACCCGCCGACCGGTCACATCCAGATAGTGACGGCAATCCTCGAGCAAAGCCTCATAGGGGTAGGCATGGGCTGTGGGAATGAGCTCCTCGCGCAGCCGCTGGTTGGGGGCATGGAGGCTCACCGCCAGGGTGAACTGGGCGCGGCCCAGCCGCTGCATGGCCAGTTCCGCGAGTTGCGGCAAGGTTTTCGGAACACCCACCGTGCTGACGGTGATGCGCCGTTGGCCGATGCCGAGATCATCATTGAGGCAGCGGATCGCCTCCAGCACAGCGCTGCTGTTGAGCAAGGGCTCGCCCATGCCCATGAACATCATGTGGGAAGGACGACGGTCCATCGCCTCACGCACACTCAGCACCTGATCCACGATTTCGTGGGTCTGAAGTGAACGCTGCAACCCCCCTTTGCCGGTGGCACAGAAGCGGCAGGCCATGGGACAACCCACCTGGCTGGACACACAGACGGTGAGGCGTTGGTCGGTGGGAATCCCGACCGTTTCGATGGTTTCGCCGTCCTCGGTGGAGAGCAGCAATTTGGTGGTGGCATCCGTGGCCACCGAACGATGCACTTCCTTCAGCCGGCCCACATCGATGCCGCTCTCCACCAAGGCGGCACGCCAGGTCTTGGGAAAGACCGTGATGTCGGCCAGGGATCGAGCCCCTTTGGCATAGATCCAGTCATGGAGCTGACGGCCGCGGAACGGCTTTTGCCCCTGGGCGACGGCCCAGTCCTGCAGCTCGGCCGCGCTGCGACCCAGCAGAGCCTGGGTCACCAGATCAGCAGACCATGGCCAAGCTTGATCTCCACCGCCATCAGGGCGATGAAGCCAAGCATGGCCAGACGTCCATTCAGCCGCTCGGTATGGGTGTGGAACCCATATTTGGGCAGGCGTCTCTTGGGGATCTCAGTGGGCTCAAGCATGGAAGGGGCTGCAATGGTGAACGATTGAGCGGAGCTCATTCGTCAGAGAGCAGGCCCTCTTCCTGAAGACCCTCAACGGCTTCAGCATCGACCACCTGCTCTTCCTTCAGCTCATTGTCGGCGTCCGGACGGGTGAACGCGGCGAAATTGCTCGCCGAGGGGTCGATGTTGTGGCGGGTGCGGGTGGCCTCGAGATCGGCGTCACTGGGGTCATCCAGCACCGCACTGGCGCTGGCCGCAGGGGGCATGTCGACGGTGTAGTCGGGACGCAGGTTCTGCATGCGGCGGTAGCCGGCCGGGTCCTCCGAAAGGATGTCGGGGTGGGGGCCAGCCTCCTTCTGCAGCTCTTCTTCGAAGCCGCTGAAGCCGGTACCTGCAGGAATCAGGCGACCGATGATCACGTTCTCCTTGAGACCACGCAGCCAGTCGCTCTTGCCCTCGATGGCGGCTTCGGTGAGCACCCGGGTCGTCTCCTGGAA
>JAAXHF010000449.1 GCA_012271025.1 Deltaproteobacteria bacterium
GGCCGAGGGCGTTGAGGCGGTCGCCATCTGTTTTCTGTTTTCGTTTCTGAACCCGCACCACGAGCAACGCGCCAAGGAAATTGTTCAGGAAGAGTTTCCCGACGCCTATCTGTCCGTCCGGCACGAGGTGCTGCCCCAGTACCGCGAGTACGAAGGCTTCAGCACGGTGTGTCTGAACGCGGCGATCGGTCCCAAGGTCAGCCAGTACATCGAGCGCCTCGACCGCGCGGTGAGCGCCAAAGGCATGCGTGGCGGCCTGCACCTGATGACCTCGGTGGGCGGCGTGGCCACGCCCCAGGGGGCGATGCAACGGCCGGTGAACCTGCTGATGTCGGGACCTGTGGCCGGCCTGATCGGCGGGATTTGGACCGGCAGAACGGCCGGTTCGCCGAGCGTCATCACCCTGGACGTGGGCGGCACCTCGGCCGATATCGGCGTGGCGCCGGACGGCCAGACGCGCATGAAGCACCTGCTCGACACCCAGGTCGGGGGCTATCACGCCATGATCCCCATGGTCGAAATCGACGCCATCGGGGCCGGGGGCGGCAGCCTGGCCTATATTGACGCGGGCGGCATGTTCCGGGTCGGGCCAAAAAGCGCGGGCGCCGAACCCGGGCCGGCGTGCTACGGGCGGGGCGGCGATCAGCCGACCGCCACCGACGCCCTGGTCGTGCTCGGCCGGCTGCGGCCCGAGAGCTTTCTGGGCGGCCGGGTCCCGCTCCACAAACGGCTGGCCGAGGACGCCATTGAGCGCCGGCTGTGCCGCCCCCTGGGGACGGACCTGGAGCAGGCCGCGCTGGGCGTGGCCCGGATTCTCACCCACGGCATGGTCGAGGGCATTGAGATCAGCAGCGTGCGCAAAGGCTACGACCCGCGCGATTTTGCGCTGGTGGCGGCCGGCGGCGCCGGGCCGCTGTTTGCCTGTGATATCGCCCAGGAGCTGGGGATTCCGCAGGTCCTGGTGCCGCGCTATCCGGGCATTACCTCGGCCCTGGGTCTGCTGGCCACCGATATCGTGTACGAGTTTGTCAGCACCGAGATGCAGCTGTTCTCCAGCCTGGACCGCGACAGGCTGGGCGCAGACTTTGCCGGCCTGGAGCGACAGGCGACCGAGCGCTTGCAGGCCGACCGGCTCGACCCCGAACACACCCTGCTGCGTCGCATTGCCGACTGCCGCTATATCGGCCAGGGCTATGAGCTGCGGGTCGAGCTGCCGGCCGGACCAATTGACCAGGCCTGGCAGGAGCGGGCCGCCGAGGCGTTTCATCAGGCCCACGAGCGCGAATACGTGCGCCGCTTCCCGGACAGTGACATCCAGATTGTGAACATCCGGGTCCAGGGCGTGGGGCTGATGCCCGAGCTGCGGCTCACCGAGCTGCCGGCCGGCGATGCCTCGCCCGCAGACGCGCTGACCGCCAGCCACGAGGTGGTGTTCAGCCAGGACGGCAAACCGGTACGGCTGGCCAGCGCGTTTTACCGGCGAGACCTGCTCAAGGCCGGCAACCGCATCAGCGGCCCGGCCATCATAGAACAGCTCGACAGTACGGTCGTCATCAACCCCGGCCTGACCGCCGAGGTTGATCAGTACGGGACCATTCTGATTGAGTGTCGATAAGGAGACAGGCGTATGGCACACACGAACGGCAGCCCCGACCCGGCTCGGGCAATCGATCCCATTACCCTGCGCGTCCTGAGCGGCGCGTTCACGGCTGCGGCCAAGGAGATGGCCCATGTCCTGTACCGGATGTCGTACTCCAGCATCATCCGCGAGTCCGAAGACCTCGGCGCCGGGCTGTACGACGCCGAGGGCAACGAGATCTGCGAGAGCGATACCTCGCCCATGCACGTCGGCTCGCTGCCGGCCTATATTCGGGGCTTTCTCAAACGCCTGGACGGCAATATCAACGACGGCGATGTGATCCTGCACAACCATCCCTACCACGGCTCGACCCATACCCCCGACCTGGCCGTGGCCGTGCCGGTGTTCTGGGACGGCCGCCTGATCGGTTTTGCGGCGGTCACGGCCCACCTGCTGGACATGGGCGGCGCAGCGCCGGGCCTGAATGTGGATGTGGTTGACGTGTGGGCCGAGTCGCGGCTGTTCAACGGCATCAAGCTGTACAACGCCGGGGTCAAAAACGAGGATCTGTGGCAGTTCTTCCTGGATAACGTCCGCACCCCGGAGATGAATACCGGCGATATCGAGTCGATGATTGCGGCCTGTCAGCTGGGGCGCGAGCGTTTCCTCAATCTGGTCGAAAAGTACGGCGTGGAGACGGTGCTGGAGACCGCCCATGAGCTGATGGACTACTCCGAGCGCATGCTGCGGGCCGAGATCGAAAAAATCCCCGACGGCGAGTACACCGCCCCGACCCAGTATCTGGACGATGACGGGCGCAACCGTGACCAGCCGCTGGCCGTGTGCGTCAGCGTCAAGGTTGAGGGCAGCGATCTGACGATTGACCTGACTGGCTCCAGCCCGGAAGTCCCGACCGGCTACAACGTGCCGTATGAGGGCAGCACCCTGGTCGCCTCGTATGTCATCGTGCGCAGCATTCTGCTCGACGAAGCCACGTTTCCGGATGCCGTGCCCCAGAACGAGGGCATTTTCCGACCGATCAAGGTCATTGCGCCGGAAGGCACAATCTTCAATCCGCGCTTTCCGCGCGCCTGTTTCAGCCGCTTCAACCAGGTCCAGTATCTGGCCGACGGGGTGAACCTGGCCCTGGCCCAGGCCGTGCCGGACAAGGTGTGTGCGGGCAATGCGGCTCACGTCCATTTTCTGAGCTACAGCGGCTTTCAGGAAGACAAAGGCCAATACTGGGTCTATCTGGAGGTCAACGAGGGCAACTGGGGCGGCCGACACGGCAAGGACGGCCTCGACTCGATTGCCTGCCTGATTGAAAACACCCGCAATAATCCGGTCGAAGAGCTTGACCTGCGCTTTCCCATGCGCAACGAGCGCTACGAGTTGCGCGAAGAGCCGGTCGCGCCGGGCAAGTGGCGCGGCGGGGTCGGGATTGTCCGAGAAAATCGCTTTCTGGTGCCCGGCTATCTGTCCTCAGAGGCCGAGCGGCATTTCGATCCGCCCAAGGGCATCTTCGAGGGCCGGGACGGCTGTCAGGCGTCGATGATCAAGAACCCCGGGGTCGAGGGCGAGCAGCGCCTGTACAGCAAAGTCACCGGCTATCCGATGCAGGCCAACGAGCTGCTGCAGATCAAGACGGCCAACAGCGGCAGCTACGGCGATCCGTTCGAGCGCGACCCGGAGCGGGTGCTGGACGACGTGCTGGACGATTTCATCACCCTTGCCATGGCCGAAAAAGACTACGGCGTGGTGATCGATCCAACGACGATGCAGATCGACGCCCAGGCGACCGCCCGGCGCCGGGCGCAGCGGTCGTGAGTATTGCCAGCCGGCGCTTGCGCCGGCCCAAGCTTGACACATTGGGCGTCATCAGCCCCGATTTGCCTATATCGTCGTGAAGATCGACAGATAGGTCCTTATCGGACGTGAAATCTGGAGCGGGCGCCGTTCGAGCTGACGGCGCGGCCTCTCCAGCGTCTACCTGCACACTTCCTCACACGGGCAGTCAATCGTTGCTCCTCGTTCGGTATCAATCCAGAGTTCCATCGTCGGATTGATCTGCGATCCGCTTCAGGGATTTATAATTTGCTTGACGAGAGTTGTTGATCCCCGCTACCTTCAGCTTTTCCCTGGTCAGCCGCTTGTCAATGCCGACTGCGGAAACCGTCAGCACGTCGATATTGGGTCCGCTGTTAAATCTCAGAGAGTTCTTCGTGCGCGGCGAATTCTCCGCAAGCTGATAGTCAATGCTGAGGGCATAGTTCACCGCAACAAGATTGGGATGATGCTCCGTCAAGCGGTTCGTGTTTTGCTTCGCCTTGACCGCCTCTTGTAGGACTACCTTGAGATAGGCTTCCTGGTCGCCTACTCCTCCAGGAGCGCCGGGATCCTCCCCCTCGGCATACACACGTAGCGAACTGTTCGGGTCCTCATAAAGGAGCACGGATTTCTGCCTTGCCTCCTCTTTCTTTGTCGTGAGATAGGTAGGATCCAAGAAGGGAGACAGGATCGTGTTGAGAAACAGTGTCTGGCCTTCTGGATTTTGCGGCAGTTGGAACGGCGAACAGAGGTCGTAGCTTGCGCGGAGAGACGGATCAATTTGCAGGAGCAGTTCTTCTTGAAGGAACAGGAACAAACCAAACGATTTGCGATAAGAGTAGCATTCCACGAAGCAGCACTCCCCACCGACCGTCACAGTCAAGTCTGGACCAGACTTCGTCCAGCTCACATCCGTTCCAATTCCACAAAGATATTCGGCGACCTGGAGTTGCCAGACCAGGGACCAAAACTCGCCGAAATCTGGCGAATTCACCAAGGATCTTTTCTCGTGGTCCCAATGATCGAGTGCCTCGGCGCAACACAGCAATTCTTCTAAACGCTGAAACTGGGACCCGTCCCAATCCTCCCAGGTCCCAAGACGCCAGGCCATATAATGGCAGTAGTACGGCGGCCTTTCATCATATTTCTGTAGGACGCTCAGCGGAAATGTCCGTCCAATTGCCGGGTAGCGCTTCAGGCGATACTCAACGCGATCCCAGTCAATGAACCGATGGACGAAGTGACGCTGAGCCGGGTAGTGGCATGGCATGGTCATACTGTATAGCCCTCGCGTTTTTTACGCCGTCCGAGACGCCACAATGAGTTCCTGGCCGAAGGCCCGTAGCACTACGTGCATATGGGTGCCCGCCGTGTGGTGACGCGGGTCGAGCCAGCGCCTTTATTCTTCATCCTCATGGTTCCAATCGAGATTTTCTAAGGCAGCGATAGAAAATTTGCGCCGCACCACGCGGCGACCGTTTCTCCATTCGCAGAGGAGTCTATTGTCTCGCTGAACCCCCACCACAACCATTTCCGGTCCGTTTTCACCTTTCCGGCGAACTCTGGACCCCAATGTGATAAGTTTCTTCATCACCGTACTCTCTCCAAGAGTTTCCAAAGCAGTAACCGGAAGCTTGTACCGCTTGACCTCAGAACCGTGCCATCCCACACACCAGACTGTACCATCTGGATTGATCTCATTGACGGCCATTTCGCGAGGTCCGATCCCCTCTTTATGACGGACCCGTGTTCCTACCGTAATGGCTTTACTCATTCTTTGCTCCCTCGGCTCTTTGCTCGACCGGGAGAGGGCTCACCCTGCCGACGCGGAAGAATCTCTGGACCCCCATTTAGCTGGCGACTTCCTTGAAGGCCCGTAGCACGGCGTTCATCC
>JAAXHF010000060.1 GCA_012271025.1 Deltaproteobacteria bacterium
ACTTTGCAATTCTCTTTTCGAGGAGGACTCTCCTGGCGCAGAAATCCCCCTGCGCTTCGCGCTTCCCCCTTTGACAAAGGGGGATTGAGGGGGATTTACCCGCCGTGGCGCCCACCCTCGGAGCGGGCCGCTAGGGATGAGACAGGCAATCGCGCCGCCTTGTCTCTCCTGGCCGGGCGGTCTATACGGAGGGGCGGGAAGACGATGGAGAGATAGGAGCACATCGTTGCTGAGTGGCTTAAATCACGCAGATAGAGGCGCGAAATGGCTAAGATTGAAGGGTTCAGAGTAAAGAACTTCAAATCGCTCAGAGACGTGACTCTGGGTCGGTTGTGGAATCGACAGCTCGAACAGCCCCTCACCCCGATGACAGCGGTTATCGGCAAGAATGGAGTAGGAAAAAGTGCATTATTTGAGGCATTCGGATTCCTGGCTGACGCTCTCAAATCTGGCGTTGAGGAAGCCTGCGATGTTCGTGGACGTGGAGGATTTGAGAGATTGCGGACGCAAGGAGAGACAGGCTCCATCGAGTTTGAGGTGTATTACAGAGAACGCCCTAATGCTCGGCCTATTACCTATGAGGTCGCCATTGCGGCGGACGAGTCTGGGCGTGCCTACGTATTGAGCGAACGCCTCAGACAGAGACGGAGAGGCCAGAGCAGAGGGCGACCATTCTCCTTCTTGTTGCTCAACAATGGAGAGGGTGTGGCTTGGAAGGGTGAAGAAGCAGGTCAGCAGATTAACGAAGAAGCAGAACCGCTCGACCTTCTTGATTTCATAGAATCCGTCCGACAATCAGAAACCTCGGAGGAATCCAGAGAGACCGAAATTATCGAGCTGGAAGACCAGCGCAGGCTTGGCATTGCCACACTCGGTGCATTGAAACAACATCCAAGAATTTCTGCTTTTCGCCAATTCATCGAAGGCTGGTATCTGAGCTACTTCACTCCAGACGCGGCACGCAGTCTCCCTCTTGCCGGTCCACAGCAGCGTCTCAACGTGCATGGTGACAACCTTGGCAATGTCGTACAGTTCACGGAACGGGAGCATCCGAAGCAGTTCCGGACCATTCTGCAAGAGATCGCTGAGAGAATTCCGGGCATAAACAAGATTTCAACGGAAAGAACCGCTGACGGTCGGTTGTTGCTCAAGTTCAACGACAAAGGCTTTCAGGATCCCTTTTACGCCCAGCAGATGTCTGACGGGACGCTCAAGGTGTTCGCGTATCTTCTGCTTCTCCATGATCCGACTCCCCCTCCGTTCCTATGTATTGAAGAACCGGAAAACGGTCTGTATCACAAGCTTCTGGAAACCCTGGCTCAGGAATTTCGTGAGCACGCGAGCCGACATAGAGACGGCTCGCAGATTTTTATCACAACCCATCAGCCCTACCTCGTCGATGCGCTCGACCCAGAAGAGGTCTGGATTCTAGAAAAGGGCACAGACGGCTTCTCAACTATCCGTCGGGCCAGTGATGATCTGCTTGTGAACAATATGGTCGCGGAAGGCTTACCGTTGGGTGGCCTGTGGTACAGCGACTATCTTGACGCGAGGTAATTGAATGCACTTTGAGATACTCGTTGAAGACCAGTCCGGCAAGAAAATGCTAGATGTACTGATACCGAAAATTATTAGCGATCAAGATACATTCAAGGTTATTGATTACCGGGGAATCGGCCGTATCCCCAGAAATCGCACCAGCGGTACTGATGCCAGAAGGCGCCTGTTGCTCGACCGACTTCCCGAGTTGCTTAGGGGATATGGAAAGACATTTGTCGGCTATTCTGAGAACTATCCGTATCCGGCGGCGGTAATTGTGGTTTGCGACTTGGATGACAAGTGCCTGAAAAACTTTCGTGAAGAACTCTTTGCCGTTCTGAATGCCTGCGATCCCAAACCGGAGACCCGGTTCTGCATTGCCATAGAAGAAGGTGAAGCGTGGCTGTTGGGCGACATTCCTGCGGTCAAAGCAGCCTATCCGAACGCCAGGGACAATGTGCTGAATCGCTACAAGAACGACTCGATTTGCGGGACGTGGGAGCTGCTGGCCGACGCGGTATACCGTGGTGGATCGAATCAGCTCAAAAATGAAGGCTGGCAGGCGGTAGGCAGGGAAAAATCAAACTGGTCGAAGACCATCGCTCCACACATGGATGTCGAGAACAATGCCTCTCCCAGCTTTCGCTATTTTCGGGAAAAGGTCCGAGGGCTGGCGGGAGCGGTTGTCTAATGCGGGCTTGCTCCGTGCTGTGAGACGGGAGAAACGATGCGGGCACTCCACTGGGACGGGCAACGGCTGCGGCTTGAGGAGCGATATGCCGCTCCCTGTGTCCGTGACGGATTTGCGCTGGTCCGGGTACGCCTGGCCGGCATTTGCTCGACCGACCTTCAGATCTTCAAAGGCTATATGGATTTTACCGGAGTGCCCGGCCACGAATTTGTCGGTGAGGTGGCCGAAGGGCGGGCCGAGCTGATGGGCAAACGGGTTGTGGGTGAGATCAATTTTGCCTGCGGGACGTGTGACACTTGCCGTGGCGGCATGCCGCGTCACTGCCCGACCCGGCAGGTCATGGGTATTCTGAATGCCGACGGCAGCTTTGCCGAGTATCTGGCCGTGCCGGTTGCAAACCTGCATGTCGTGCCGGACACAGTTGCCGATGAAGAAGCGGTTTTCACCGAGCCCCTGGCCGCCGCGTTCGAGATTTTGGAACAGGTTTCCGTGCCGTCAGACGCCGAGGTCGTCGTGTTCGGCGACGGAAAGCTGGGGCTGTTATGCGCCCAGGCGATGCACCAGACCGACGCGCGGGTGACGCTTGTTGGGAAACATGCCGACAAGCTCGGCCTGCTCGATGGCCTCGGGCTGCGGACGAGTCTGATGGCTGATTGGCGACCGTCCGGGGCTGATATCGTTGTTGAAGCCACTGGCTCGGAGGGCGGGCTGGCCCTGGCCATGCAGACGGTGCGGCCACGTGGGACGCTGGTCCTCAAAAGTACGCTGGCCGCCCACCACCGTCTGTCTCTGGCACCGTTGGTGATCAACGAAGTGACGGTTGTCGGGTCCCGCTGTGGGGTGTTTGGCCCGGCTCTGGATGCGCTGGCGCAGAGACGGGTGCGTGTCTCGCCGCTGGTTGATAAGGTCTATCCGCTGAGCGAGGGGCTTGAGGCCGCGCATCATGCGGCACGGCCGGGCGTGCTCAAAGTCTTGCTGAGCAATTCGTAGCACCCGCTCCTCTTGTGAGGCTGTGCGGCTTGGTGCCATACTTAATGTCGTTCGCACGGCCGGATAAAGCGGCGGACAATCCACGAACACAGAGAGGACGGCGATGAATATCACACGATGGATCTTGGTGGTCGGTGCCGGAGTGCTGGTGCTGGTGTGGCTCGAAGTGAGAAAGCCGCGTAATGAGCCGGCGCCGTTGGCCCAGGAGTCGGCCTTCTTTGACGCGGCCGGCTCGGGGGATGTGGCCACCCTGGAGAGCATGCTCAACGGCGGGGTGGACGTGAACATCAAAGACGCCAGCTTCGGCCATACGGCGCTGATTATCGCCTCACGCCGGGGGCATCTGCCGGTGGTCGAACTGCTGCTGGCCAAAGGGGCGGATGTCAACGTCACGGATAATTACGGCAACACGGCCCTGCGCTGGGCGCTGAAAACCAACCGGGGCGAGTCCCAGGCCATTGTCCAGCGGCTCAGGCAGGCCGGAGCGGTGGAGCCCGGCCAGGCTGCGCATGTTGCGCAGGGTCTGGTTCGCCTGGTAGGGTCGGTAGCCGACACGCCCGTGCCTGGGCGCGGGCCAATAGTGAGACACACAGGAGGAGTATGATGAGTGCACCGGTTTACGTGTTGGGCGGCTATCAGACCGATTTTGCCCGCAACTGGATGAAAGAAGGCCAGACGATTGTCGAGATGATCACCGAGTCGGTCTCCGAAGGGTTCACCGCAGCCGGGCTGGAGCCCCAGGATGTGGATGTAGCGCATGTCGGGAATTTTGCCGCCGAACTGTACTGCAAGCAGGGCCACCTGGGCGCCTTTCTGGCCGAGATCGACCCCGCGCTGTCCGGCATTCCGACCTCGCGCCACGAAGCCGCCTGCGCCTCCGGGAGTGTGTCGATGCTGATGGCCTCGGCCGAGATTGAGGCCGGTCGCTACGACTTGGCGCTGATCGTCGGGGTGGAACAGATGAAGACGGTCGATCCTGCTACGGGCGGCGATTTTCTCGGCACCGCAGCCTGGTACGACCAGGAGGCCAAGGGCGTGGCGTTTGCCTTTCCCAAGCTGTTCGGGCAGCTGGGCGACGTGTATGAGGGGCGCTACGGTCTGAAAGAAGAACACCTGACCCGGATCGCCGAGATCAACTATGCCAACGCGCGCCGTAATCCGCAGGCCCAGACCCGGGGCTGGTTTCCGGACGAGAGCCAGGATCTGTCTTCGGGCAAATACGTCAATCCGGTGGCCGGACGGCTGCGGGTGCGCGACTGCTCCCAGGTAACGGACGGGGCCAGCTCGATTTTCCTGGCCTCAGAAGCCTTCGCCAAAAAATATGCCGACCGCCACGGCCTGTCTGTCGATCAGATCCCGCGTCTGCTGGGCTGGGGCCATCACACCGCGCCGATCAAGTTTGACACCAAGATCGCCGAGAGCCGGGACAACCCATATGTCCTGCCCCACACCCGCCAGGCGATTGTCGATGCCTTTCAGCGGGCCGGGTTGCCGGATGCCTGGAGTGTCCAGGGCATCGAGACCCACGACTGCTTCACCACCTCCGAGTATATGGCGATTGACCACTTTGGCCTGACCCAGCCCGGAGAGTCGTGGAAGGCGGTTGAAGAGGGCGTGATCGAGTTTGGGGGCAAGCTGCCCGTCAACGCCAGCGGTGGCCTGATTGGCTGCGGGCATCCAGTTGGCGCGACCGGCGTCCGTCAGGCACTCGACGCCTATAAGCAGGTGTCGGAACAGGCCGGCGACTACCAGATTGACGGCGCCCAGAAGATTGCGACGCTGAACATCGGCGGCTCGGGCACGACCAGCGTGGCGCTGGTCATCGGCCGTTAGCCCGTCTTCCCTGTATTCCCCTCCGTTCCATCCGGGCTGCATCGGAGTCCGGGTGGGCGGAGCTATTCCTCTTTTCTACTCTCCGTTCGGATAGACGACCAGGCGTCGAAACGGGTCTTCGCCCTCGCTCCTGGAGCGCAGGCCGTAGCTCTTCACCAGCTCGTGCTGCAAGCGTCGCAGGCGGGGAATTTGGGGCGAAAGTTCGCGCGCCCGCTTGTGTTCCAGGACCTGCTCCACAACGGCTTCGGCCTCATTCAGGGCGGCCTGATCTTCGGGAAAGGCGGCGGCCAGCTGATCGCGCAGAAACTTGCCCATCTGGATCAGTGTATCGCTGCGCAGGGTATACAGCGGCAGGCCGTGGCTGACGAGCAGACGCAGTTCCTTGGGTTGGCGTTTGAGTTGGCCTTTGACGGTGAGCACGACATCGGCCTGATTGGCCTGGGGGACGAGCCGGGCCGGGGCGTTCAGGTCACGAATGGCCTGTTCCAGGCGATGACGGTTCACTCCGTAGGGAAAGATACGCAGCGGTTTGCCCGGCGTAGCCTGGTAGGGCGAAGCGTCCACAGCCGGGTCGAGAGGCTCCGGCGCGGGCTCGGCCGGGCGAACCTCAATCTGGCCGTCGTCGAGCCGGGTGCGGCGCTCGACCGCAGGCGGGCGGCCGCGCAAAAAGCCGTCTACCGCAGCCGTTACCTCGGGATGAATCGCAAAATGCGACCGGTCGTGAATTTCGATCAGCACGTCGAAGGTCGGCGGGGCTTTGCGTTCCAGGACCGTTTTCTGGGTTCCGCGCCGCCGGGCCTCCATATCGCCCAGGGTGACGGACTGTATGCCGCCGATGAGATCGGCCAGGGTCGGGTTTTGGATCAGATTCTCCAGCTCGCTGCCGTGGGCCGTGGCAATCAGCCGCACGCCCCGCTCGGCAATCGTGCGGGCCGCGTTGGCCTCGGCCTCGGTCCCGATCTCATCAACCACAATGACTTCGGGCATGTGGTTTTCGACCGCCTCAATCATCACCTGGTGCTGCAGATTGGGCGAGGGCACCTGCATGCGGCGCGCCCGGCCGATCCCGGAATGCGGGATATCCCCGTCGCCGGCAATCTCGTTTGAGGTATCGACCACAATGACCCGCTTGTCCGTCTCATCGGCCAGAACCCGGGCGGCCTCGCGCAGCAGGGTCGTTTTGCCCACCCCGGGCGGGCCGAGCAGCAGGATGCTCTTTTTGTCTTCGGTGATCAGATCCTTGACAATTCGCACCGTGCCGAAGACCGCCCGGCCGACCCGACAGGTGAGACCGATGGCTTCTCCGGTCCGGTTGCGGATGGCCGAAATGCGGTGCAGGGTGCGCGGAATGCCGGCCCGGTTGTCGTGGGTGAACATGCCGACCCGGCTCACGGTAAACGCGATGTCATCGTGGCTGACCGGTGCGTTGAGCAGGAAGCGGGTCTTGTCGAGGTAGCGGGCCTCGGGCTGGCGTCCGAGATCGAGGATGACTTCGAGCAGGTTCTCGAGGCCGGACTCGTCGATCAGGGCGTCGCGTATTTCGGCCGGCAGGACATCCAGCAGGAGGTCGAGGTTTTCCACCACCGCCGAAGACATCGCGGGTGGCTTCCCGCACTCGGCGTCGGGCAACGGCGAAGTGGGTGCTGCACCGTCGTGATGGGCGGCGGGTTCGGGGCGTGTCATGTCTGGGCGCGGCTCCTAGCACGAGACGGCCGAGGACGGACCGGGGGCGGGGTACATGGCTTCAATCTGCTCCTGACGGGTTTCCAGGACGTGGCGGCGTCTGACCTTCAGGGTTGGCGTCAGCTCTCCCCGGTCCTGGGAAAAGGGCTGGTCGAGGACGCGGAACTGGCGGATCCGGGCCGGTGTCGGCAGGGTTTTATTGACGGCGTTGACCCGGTCGCGGAACAGGCCCTGGACGGTCTGGTGGCTGAGGACGGTCTGCCAGTCGCCCGACACGCCGTTCTTGCGGGCCAGGGTCTCGACCAGGGCCTGGTTGGGAACGAGCAGGGCGGTGACAAACGGTCGTTTATCACCGATGAGACAGGCTTCTTCGATCAGCGGGTCCTGTTTGAGGGCGCCCTCGATCGGCTGGGGCGCGATATTCTCACCCGAGTCGGTGATAATCAGATCCTTTTTGCGGTCGGTGATGGTGATGAAGCCGTCGCCGTCAATGGTCCCCACGTCACCCGTATGCAGCCACCCGTCGGCGTCAAGGACGGCCGCAGTGTCCTCGGGGCGCTGATAATAGCCGTCCATGATGTTCGGACCGCGGGCGCAGATCTCACCGTCGGTGTCAATTTTGACCTCGACCTGCGGCAGGGCGACGCCGACCGTGCCGAGACGGGTCTGGCCCGGCCTGTTGCACGAGATGACCGGCCCGGCTTCGGTCAAGCCGTAGCCCTCATACACGGTGACGCCGATGCCGTAAAAGAAGCGGGCGATCTCGGCGTTGAGCGGCGCCCCGCCCGAGACCAGAAAGCGGATCCGTCCGCCCAGGGTGTGGCGCAGTTTCTGAAACACGATGCGGTCGATGAGCTGGAGTTGCAGCCGGTGCAGGGGTGGAATCGCCCGTTCTTCCACCCGTCTGGTGCCGACCGACTTGCCCAGGGCCAGCGCCCAGTCCAGCAGCTGCCGCTTGGCAAAGCCGGCGCTTTCCCGCTCGCCGAGGACGCGGCGATAGACCAGCTCCAGCACGCGCGGCACGCAGCATAAGAGCGTCGGTCTGACCTCGGCCAAGTCTCTGAGCAGGCTGACCGTTCCGCCGCCGTAGGCGATACTGCCGCCAACCGACAGCGGCGTGTAGAGTCCGGTCGTGCGCTCAAACCCGTGCGACAGGGGCAGGAAAGACAGCGACACATCGTCCGCACCCAGCGGCAGCACCTGGGGCGCGTCATGTACATTGCTCAGCATGTTGCGGTGGCTCAGCATGACGCCCTTGGGGAAACCGGTCGTGCCCGAGGTATAGATAATCGTCGCCAGCCCAGGGTCGGCAACCGGCTGGCGTCGGTCGGACTGCCGCTCTCCGAGTGCCAGCAGTTCGGCAAAACGGCAGCCGGTGAGCGTCCCGGAGTCGAGTGGCTGGTCCTCGGGGTCAAGGGCGACGACGTGCGACAGCTTGGGCAGGTCGGAGGCGATGTGTCGGACCTTGTCCAGCTGGCCGCGGCCGGACACGGCAATAAAGCTGGCGCCGGAATCCTTGAGAATATAGGCCACGTCCTGGCCGGGACTGGACAGATACAGCGGCACATCGACGCCGCCCAGGTACAGGCAGGCCAGATCCATGATCGGCCATTCGGGCTGGTTCTCGGCCAGCAGGGCCAGACGATCCCCGGCCTTGAAGCCCAGGGCCGCCAGGCCGTGGGCTGCGGAAACGATCTGGTCGGCCAGCTGTTGCCACGAGAGGTCTTCCCACTGCTCGTGACGTTTACGCTGAAAAACGCGGCGGGAAGGGTGGCGCTCGGCTCGATCCAGGACCATGGTGGCAAGAGAGGTGGTTGTCATGCTGCTTCCTGTGCCATGGGGTGCTGGCTGGGACAATAGACCAAGCGGTGGGCAAAGACCAGCCGCTGCGGAAGACCGTGGGGAAGAAAAGACAGGCGAGTGGGGAAGCGCCAGCCGGCTTCCCCACTCCGGCTCAACAGGCCCGGACGGCGGTCCTCAGGCCACGACCTGCTTCAGAAAACCGCGCAGGTCGGCGTTAAAGTCGGCCGGTTTTTCGAGCTGATAGAAATGCCCCACGTCGTCGAGCACCTTGATCTGGGCATTGGGGATCTGGTCGGCCAGGAACTGATTGACCTCGACTGTGGTGGCCTGATCTTCCCTGCCGGCGTAAATCTGGGTCGGCTTGGTGATGGTCTTGAGCCGCTCGGAGATGTTCCAGTTAAAGACCCCGTTGGGATCGCTGGCCGAGGCAAAGAAGACGTGCTTGGGAAAATTGTCGTCCACCATGAACTTGGCCTTGACCAGATCGAGCACCTCGGGCCGTTCCCGCTTGGTCTTGGCCGCCACCGCGCCTTCCATCAGGCCGCTGAAGGCGCCGGTGAGGTCGTCCTGAAACGCCTGGCCGGCTTCGGGCGGCATGCCGGCGGACATATTTGTTCCGCTGCTGACAATCACATTGGCCAAGACCCGGTCGGGAAAATCCAGGTTGAACTGCATGGCGATCATGCCCCCGATCGAGTTGCCGACCAGGATGGCTTTGTCGATCTTGAGCTGGTCAAGCACCGCCGCCACATCGGCCGCCATTTCGCCCATGGCATAGCCCTGCTCGGGCTTGTCCGAGCGGCCGTGGCCGCGATGGTCAATGGTGACGCACTGATACTCCTGGGCAAAGGTATAGGTCTGGAAGTACCAGATATTGCCGTTGGTCGAGAAGGGGTGCAAAAACACGATCGGGGTTCCCTGACCGTGGCTCTCATAGTACACGTTCACGCCTTTACGCTGGATATGGGGCATACGCCAGTCCTCCTTATGGGTGCAAAAAAGTGCCCCTCCTTTATCACACCGCCTGTGCCAAAGCCAAGCGGCCGCCGGACGTCTTGACACGGCCACGGCAGAGTGTGAGAAAAGGGCCTGCCAGCTTGACATTCTTGTCCGCACTTTTCTCAGGAGGGACAGCATGGAGATCACCACCGAACGCGCAAATGTTACCGTCGAGACCCAGACCATGGGCGCCTATCTGGCCCGGCCCAGCGCGCCAGGGACGTATCCGGCGGTCCTGGTGTTTATGGAAATCTTTGGGGTCAACTCACACATTCGTGCGGTCACCGAGCGCGTCGCGGCCGAGGGCTATGTTGCGCTGGCGCCGGACTTTTTCCACCGCACCGGACCCGGCGTGGAGTACGGCTATGACGAGACCGGCATAGCCGAGGGCATCAAGCTGCTCAACCAGCTCCAGGCCAACGAAATGATTGCCGACGCTCGGGCCAGCCTCTCGTTTCTCAAGCGCCAGAACTATGTGCGGGGCGACCGGATCGGGGCGATCGGCTTTTGTGTCGGCGGCCATATGACCTATCTGACGGCGTGCGAGACGGATGTCAAAGCTGCGGCCAGCTTTTATGGCGGCGGGATTGCCGGGCCGCAGGGCTTTGGCGGCGGGCCGTCCACCCTGAGCCGGACGGGCAAGATCGGCGGCAGGATCGTGTGTCTGTTTGGCGAAAAGGATGCCGCCATTCCGCTGGATCAGGTGGACGCCATCCGGGCCGAGTTGAACACGCACAACATCGCCCATGAGGTTGTGGTCTATCCGGGCGCCGAGCACGGCTTTTTCTGCGACCAGCGTGGCTCGTACAACACCGATGCGGCTGCGGACGCCTGGGAGCGGGTCACGACCCTGTTTGCGGCCGAGTTGGCCGGCTGAGACGGATATCATCATCCCGATTGAACGAGGAGCGTATGGGCGTACTGGATGGAAAAGTCGCAATTGTCACCGGCGCCGGGCGCCTGCGCGGCATTGGCCGGGCGGCCGCCGTGGCCCTGGCCGAGCTGGGCGCCGACCTGGTGGTGACCGGCACCGGGCGTGACCCGTCCCGCTACCCGGATGACGAGAAGGCGGTCGGCTGGCGCGATATTGACAGCGTGGCCGATCAGGTCCGCGAGCGGGGGCGGCGCTGCCTGCCGCTGGTCGCCAATATCGCCGACAGCGCCGATGTCCAACGGACGGTCGAACAGACGCTCTCGGCCTTGGGCCGGATCGATATCCTGATCAATAATGCCGCCACCGCCCGGGGACCGGACCGGGTGCCGCTGACCGAACTGTCCGAGCAGCTGTGGCGCCAGGTGCTCGACGTCAAGCTGACGGGCAGCTTTTTGATGAGTCAGGCCGTCATTCCGCATCTGATCAGCCAGGGCCAGGGCGGCAGTATCGTCAATATCTCGTCTATTGCGGGCAAGCGCGGCATGCCGAATACGGTTGCCTACTGCACCTCAAACGCCGGCATCCAGGGCTTCAGCCAGGCTCTGGCCATGGAGCTGGCCCCACACCAGATCCGCGTCAACGCGGTGTGTCCGGGCGTGAT
>JAAXHF010000611.1 GCA_012271025.1 Deltaproteobacteria bacterium
CGGGCCACCCTCTCCCTCACGGGGAGAGGGTAAAAAAGCCCCTCTCCCCGTGAGGGAGAGGGGTTGGGGTGAGGGGTCTCCGGGCAGCCTATCGGTGGACGCTGTCATTTGCATCACACGTTACCAAAGGGGGACTGAGGGGGATTTTCCAGGCGCAGGGCTCTCGGTCACAGAGAACCGCTGGAGTGTACCTGGGACGAACATTATCACACGAAGACACCACGAGAGCGGTTTACGTTAGGCTGTAGCCTTGCTGTGCCGCTCTCGTCCTGCCGGACGTGATCCGGCATCCCTGCTTCGACTTCGCTCCGCTACGCTCAGCACGAACGGGAGACCGTTAGTCCTGAGCCTGTCCTGAGTAAGCCGAAAGGTGTCAGGCGCAGTGCGTCTGAAGTCGAAGAGCTACACAGCATCGTAATTTGCTCTGGCGGTCGTCCGCAGTAGCCGGATTCCGACACCGTCGCTATAAAAGACAGTCATGCTGACCGTGCACTCTCTCAGACAGCCGTGGCCGCGCGCTTTTGTGGCCTGGGTGTTACTCTTCATCCTCGCCGCGTGGGCTGCTGGGGCGGCCGGCGACGCCCCGCGGTTCGGCCAGCGGGTGGACAAAGGCGTGGTCGAACACCCGCCCATCCGCGAAGCCTCGGGCATTGTCGCCAGCCGCAAAAACCCGGACGTACTGTGGGTGCATAACGACTCCGGGCAGCCAAACCAGGTGTTCGCCGTCAGCGCCCGGGGCAGCCATCTCGGCACCTATGTGCTGGACGGCGTCACCAACCACGACTGGGAAGATATCGCTATCGGGCCGGGTCCGCAGGACGGCCAGTCCTACCTGTACATCGGCGATATTGGCGATAACCGGGCGCGCCGGGATCTGAAATATATCCACCGCCTGCCCGAACCCCAGGTCAAGGCCGGACCGGCCGCCGTCCACCACCTGTCGGCTATTGAGACGCTGTCCTTCCGCTACCCGGACGGCCGGCGCGATGCCGAGACCCTGCTGGTCGATCCGCTCACCAAAGATCTGTACGTCATCTCCAAACGCGAAGCCGGGCTGGGGGTCTACCGCGCCGCCTACCCCCAACCGACCGACGCGCCGATGACGCTTGAGCGGGTCGCCACTCTGGTTCTTGAGGAGCAGCCCACGATGGAGGACTGGCTGGTCGGCGGAGATATTGCCCCGTCCGGGGCCGAGATTCTGCTCAAGAGCTATCGCGCGGTGTACTACTGGGCGCGGGCTCCCGGACAGACGGTCCATGAGGCGCTGGCCGTCCGCCCCATACCGCTCCCCTACCAACCCGAACCCCAGGGCGAGGCCCTGGGCTGGAAGGCCGACGGAACGGGCTACTACACGGTCAGCGAGGAACGGGGCCGGATTCCGGCCCGGGTGTACTTTTATCCACGCTTGCCAGCCACCGCAGACGAGGGCTGAAATATCTGTTCGCCGAGCGGCACGAAGGACGGTCGGTCCGGGACCAGACAGCGGTGGCTGGCCCAGCGCACCGCCTGCGCATCGTCGTCGGCGTACAGCGGCAGCAAACCCAGCGCCTCGGGCTCGGGCTGCCAGTCAAAACAGTCTTCAGCCCGGCCAATCACCGACAAGGGCCGCACGGCCCAGGGTCTCGCCCCGTGTACGATGGCGTCGTGGCGCGACAGGCGGGCAAACCAGTCGCCCAGCCGCGGCTGGAGCTTCTTGATGCTGCGGACCAACCGGTCCATTTCGGTAAACGGCAAAAAGCGCGGCCGCCCGCTATCGTGCGTCACCAGGGCGAGTTCACGCAGCCATGGAAGATACTCGCGTGGCGAGGTCAGCAGCGCTGCCCGGTCACGGATGCCGATGCTCTGAAAATCACCCGGGTCCAGGGTAAAGGCCAGGGAGCAGCTGGCATACGGCAGGTCAGCCACCGTCTCCTGCCACGGATAGAAACGGCCCTTGAGATCGAAGAAGTCCCGCACGATCAGCACCCGGTCGGTGCTCAGCGGGTAGGGGCCGGAGTCGGCGATGCTCAGGTGCGCCTCGGCGTTCAAGCCGAACAGGTAGGCCTCCAGGGTCGCACAAAACTGCTCTGCCAGCCGGCGCATTTCCAGGTCGGCCGGCACCAGACCCTGATACAGCTGCTCCACCAGCGCCCTTGGCAGAAAACGGTTGGTCAGGCCCGCGTCGCTGTTGTCGAGATGGCCGTCGCCCCGATGGGTGGCGCTCAGCCGTCGCCAGAAGGCCAGGATTTCGGCGCTGTCGTTCTCGCGGGCGAACGCGGCCTCGGCCGCCACATCGAGAACGACCTCCCGCCCGACCAGAAAGAAGTAGCCCAGCATCCAGATGGACAGGGGAGAAACGGTGTCGCCCAGCCGCTGGCCCCGCCGGGCAATGGCTTCGGGGCTGGGCCGGCGCTCGCCTACCAGTCGGGGAAAACGCCAGAAGGCGTCGGTCACTGCCAGTGAAAAAGACTGCTTGACCGGCAGACGGCTGGGGCTGGGTCCGATCGGCTCAACGATCTCGGCCCGGAATTTTTCCCCCATACTCAGGATGAGTCGGTTGAGGTCTTGGAAATCCTGCGCCACCTCCCACCTCCTCCTCCGGCTTAGCGTGGCCGGGCACGGGGGTCAAGAGAGCGGGGCCGACCAGTGGTGTCTCAGTTTGAAAATGGGTGCACTGTCTCACCCCTAGTAGCCCACTCTGACTGCATCAACCACGCCCGAAAATCCCCCTCACTCCCCCTTTGTCAAAGGGAATTATGCTGAATATGACACCTGGAGCCAAATCTTCCCCCTTTGGAGGGCCAAACCGCTTGTTTGGGGAGTAAAATGGTCCCCACCACGGGCGGGAGC
Source organism: Deltaproteobacteria bacterium (assembly GCA_012271025.1). The sequence goes on from JAAXHF010000611.1 coordinate 2,830, forward strand.
GGGGCTTTCCGGGCCATCCCAGGCGTCCAGCAAGCCTGCTGGGTGTCTTCAAGTGCATAATTCCCTTGTCAAAGGGGGAAGCGCGGAGCGCAGGGGGATTTCTGCGCCAGGAGTAGGGGCGACGCATGCGTCGCCCCTACCGAGAAAAGAGAATTTCAAAGTGATACACCACCGACCGGGGGGAGACCACAGACCGGCCAAACGGGATGCGGTAGATGCACACATTCAAAAAGCTGCCAATGCACGCGCCAAAGACAAAAGACGAGACGACAACGACTGGGGGAGGAAGTGTACTCACGAGCACGACAGACTTTCAGGCTACTTGGACCGCATGACGGGGTCGGACCCGACCAGGTCCGTATCCGTTCGTGCCGTTCCTCTACCCTTCCTGAAATCGACACCGCGACCGACACCTTCGTTCCATGATGATGGTCGTTTCTCGGGTGGGAGCGGCGACCGGAGCGCAGCGGTTGCCTCGGATCGGTTCTCTGGGGCGCTCAGGACGCGGCGGCGAATTCCGTACGACGCTCCTGCTCGAACACGAAGCCCTCGTAGCCCTGGGCGGCGACCTCGGAGAGGCGCCGGAAGTAGTCGGGGCCGCCCAGGTAGACGCAGAACTGACGGTGCTTGCCCGGGATGTTGGCCCCCGTGTACCACGAGTCGGTGAGGGGGTAGAGCGTCTCGTTGGCGATCTCGGCGACCTCTCGGTCCCAGCGCTGCTCGGCGTCGGGGGTCGGCTCGATGGCGCCCAGACCGTGTTGACGCAGGTAGCGCACGCAATCGCCGATCCATGCCGACTCAAGCTCGGCGCCGAGCGGCATATTGAAGAGCACCGAGGGTGAGCCAGGGCCGTGGATCATGAAGAGGTTGGGGAAGTCGGCCAGCGTCATGCCGAGGTAGGTGTCGAAGCGCGTGCGCCACTTCTCCTCAAGGCTGACGCCGTCGCGCCCCCTCGGGTTGAGGCGTACCAGCGCGCCGGTAATGGCGTCGAAGCCGGTCGCCAGCACGAGCATGTCGAGCGGGTGCTCGCCGTTGGCGGTGCGCACGCCTGCGGGCGTGACTTCCTGAATCGGGTCTTGGCGCAGGTCGACTAGCGCGACGTTGTCGCGGTTGAAGGTTTCGTAATAGCCGTTGTCGAGGAGCTGGCGTTTGGTGCCCAGGTAGTAGTCGGGCATCAGCTTCTCGGCGGTTGTGGGGTCGCGCACAATCTCACAGATCTTGCCGCGCACAAAGTCGGCCAGCGTACGGTTGGCCTCCCTGTCGGTCAGGAGGTCGGCATAGCTGCCAAAGAGGATGTGGAA
>JAAXHF010000723.1 GCA_012271025.1 Deltaproteobacteria bacterium
GTATACTCCTGGACCAGGCCGAAGCCCTCGGGCGCGCCGACCCGCTCGACCGTCTCAAAACGCGGCGCGCTGTCATAGCTCATCACCCCCAGTTTGCGCTGGGCGGGCACCACGCTGAGGCCGGACAGCTTTTCGACCACATTCCACAGGAAACGCTGGCGGCGGATTTCGCCATCGCTCAGAATATCGAGCCCGGCGTCCTCCTGGTCACACACCGCAACCCTGACCGCGTCGAGAATGGCCTCTTCCAGATCCGCCGGTCCGGCCGTCCCGGCCCGCAGCGCCCGACGCATGGCGGTCAGCCAGCCCGGTGAGGCGTACGATCCCACCCCCATGGTGGGCAACAAATCGAGTTCGGTTCCGTTGAGAAGCGGCATCGTTCGACCTCCTTTGCGGCTCTCTGTTGTCAGCTGCTCTTGTAGCAAAAAAGCGGGTTGGTGTCTGTAAAGACGAGCGCTGCGCTCTGCCGTTCGGCAAGGCGGCGGCTTTTCCCCCCCAGCCGTCCGTGCTAGGCTACCGAGTCTTACATTGAGCGACGAGGGGAGCATACATGGCAAGCGTTGGTGACCTGTCCATTCCGCAACGGGTCCTGCTCGGTCCGGGTCCGAGCAACGTCCATCCGCGCGTTCTGCAAGCAATGTCCACCCCCTTGGTCGGTCACCTCGATCCCACGTTCGTCGAACTGATGGATCGGACCCAAGAGCTGCTGCGGTTCGTGTTTCAGACCCGGAACAAAATGACCCTGCCCATCTCCGGCACCGGCAGCGCGGGCATGGAAACCTGTCTGGCCAACCTGATTGAACCCGGAGACGAGGTCGTCATTGGGGTCAACGGCGTCTTTGGTACACGCATGGTCGAGGTGGCCAAGCGCTGCGGCGCCAGCCCGGTCGAGATGCGTGCCGAGTGGGGCCGCGTCTTCACCCCCGAGCAGGTCCAGGAGGCGCTGGACCGATGCCGGCGACCCAAGTGTGTCGCCCTGGTCCACGCCGAAACCTCAACCGGCGCCTGGCAGCCGCTCGAAGACATGGCCGCCCCCATTCACCAGGCCGGCGCCCTGTTTGTGGTGGACGCCGTCACCTCGCTGGGCGGCTGTCCGCTTGAGATCGACAACTGGGGCATTGACGCCTGCTATAGCGGCACCCAGAAGTGCCTGAGCTGTCCGCCGGGGCTGTCCCCGATTACCTTCGGTCAGGCTGCGCTGGATGTCATTGGCCGGCGCCGCTCGCGGGTCCAGAGCTGGTATCTGGACGTCAGCCTGCTGGGCAATTACTGGGACGAAGGCCAGGCCAAGCGGGTCTATCACCATACCGCCCCGATCTCGATGACCTATGCCCTGTGTGAAGCCCTGAGCCTGGTCAAAGAAGAAGGGCTGGCCGCCCGCCACGCCCGCCACAAGCGTAACCACGAGGCTCTGGCAGCCGGACTCAAAGCCCTGGGCATCGAACTCGTCGCCCAGGAGGGCCACCGTTTGTGGATGCTCAACAGCGTCAGCGTCCCCGACGGAATTGACGAGGCGGCGGTACGCGGCGCCCTGCTGAACGACTACAATATAGAGATCGGCGCCGGGCTGGGCGAGTTTGCAGGCAAAGTGTGGCGGATTGGCCTGATGGGAGAGTCCAGTTCGCAGGCAAACGTCCTGCTGCTGTTGGAATCGCTGGAGGCGGTGTTAGCCCAACACGGCCATCCGTGCCGGCCCGGCACGGCGGTCCAGGCGGCACGCGCAGGTTACGTCACGTAGGAAGGTCAAAGGTGGAACATGAGGATGCGGATGTGGAGCGGGTTGGGTGGGTCTTACTTTTGCCATTTGCCTTTTGCCATTTGCCTTTTGACTTGTCTTGTCTTCTTGACTTATCTTGTCTTCCTCCCCCCTCCCCTCCACGCCGCTTCGCCCACGCTCGTCCGCCTCACTCCCCACACCGCGCCAGCCCTGTACGACGACCTCAGCCGGACCTCTCTCAAGTATGCGGTCAGACGCAGCCTGACCGCCCTGCGTCCCAGACCCGACACCGAATCCGTGGTCTTCGGCTCCCAGCAGCTGAGTCTGGCCCGTGTTCGTGACAGCCTGCACCACTTCTACACCCTGCTGGAAACCGAGGAGGATCTGGCCGGCGCGGTGCAGCGCGACTTTCACCTCTACCGCGCCACCGCGCCGGCCCTGTTTACCGGCTATCACGAGCCGCTGCTCAGGGGCAGTCGGGTCCGCACCCGGCGCTATCGCTATCCCATCTACCGTCTGCCCGACGATCTGGTCGAACTCGCCCCCGCCTCGGATACGGACGAGCGGCGGATCGGTCGCCGGGTCAGAGGCCGGTTCGTACCCTATTTCACCCGGGCCGAGATCGATGGGCAGGCTGCACTGGCCAAGCGGGGCTATGAGATTGCCTGGCTGGACGATCCGGTCGCCGTGTTCTTTCTGCATATCCAGGGCTCCGGACAGATTGCGCTGACGGACGGCTCGCGCCTGCGGGTCGGCTATGCCGGAACGAACGGACACCCCTATACCAGTATCGGCAAATGGCTGAAGCAACGGGGCAAGCTTCAGCCCGGACGGACCTCTTCGCCGGCGATCCAGCACTACCTGCATAGCCATCCCGACGAACAGCGGACGATCTTTTTTCAGAATCGGCGCTACGTGTTTTTTCGGCCCAGCCGGGGTGAGCCGCGCGGCAGCCTTGGCAGCCCGCTGACCGCCGGGCGTTCGATTGCCATCGACCCCAAGGTCTATCCGCTCGGCGCGCTCGGCTTTATCCGCACCAGGCGCCCCCGTGTCGGTCGGCACCAGACAGTTGCCTGGCAACCCTTTTCCCGTTTCGTGCTGCTCCAGGATACCGGCGCCGCGATCAGCGGACCGGGGCGGGTCGATATCTTCTGGGGCAGTGGCGCTCAGGTCGAAGCCGGCTACATGGCCGAGCAGGGCGAACTCTACCTGCTGCTGAAAAAACGCTGAGCGGCAAGGGGGAGCAGGACGATGTCAACGCCAGCCATTCCCACCACGGGGCTGCGCCATGTGGCCCTCAACGTTGCCGATGTGGCGACCTCGGTCGCCTTCTACACCGGGCTGTTCGGTATGCGGGTCGTCTGGCAGCCCGACGCTCAGAACGCCTACCTGTCGTCCGGCTGCGACAATCTGGCCCTGCACCGGGCCGCGTCCGATCCGTCCGCCGCCGGCCAGCGGCTCGACCATTTTGGTTTTGTGGTGGCCCTTCCGAGCGATGTGGACCGGGCGGCCGAGGTGCTGAACGCCCGGCAGATCCCCATCCTTGCCGCACCGCGCACCCACCGGGACGGCAGCCGGTCCCTGTATTGCGCCGACCCGGACGGCAACCGGATCCAGATTTTATATGAGCCAAGCCTCAGTCCCCAACGGCTCGGGTAAGGAGCCTGGGTTCTCGGCCCTCCAATACGCCGCCGTATGGGCGGTCCACGCTTATACGGCCTTGGGCTTTGTGGCCGGCTTTCTGGCCCTGCGGGCGACCGTCAACGGGCAGGCGCGGAGTGCCTTCGGGTGGCTGGCGGTCGCGGTGCTGGTCGATGCGACAGACGGCACCCTGGCCCGGGCCGCACGGGTGAAACAGCTCGCGCCGTGGTTCGACGGGAGCAAACTTGACGACCTGGTTGATTATGTCACCTTCGTCTTCGTGCCGGCCGTGTTTGTGTACCACTTCCAACTCATGCCGGCCTCAACGAGTCTGCTGTTTGCCGGCCTCATGCTCATGGCCAGCGGCTACGGCTTCTGTCAGGCCGAGGCCAAAACGGCCGATTTCTTCTTTACCGGGTTTCCGTCGTACTGGAATATCGTGGTCTTCTACCTGTACGCCGCTCACACGCCGGCCTGGCTGAATGCCGGCGTGGTGGGCCTGTGCGTTGTCCTTGTCTTTGTCCCCATCCGGTATGTGTACCCCTCCCGCACCGTGCCGCTGCGCCGCCTGAGCAACGGACTCGGGGTGGTGTGGACCGCCCTGGTCGTCGTCCTGATCTGGCAGCTGCCAACGCCACACCCCTGGCTTCTGGGAGGGTCGCTGTTCTACCCGGTTTACTATGTGGCCGTGTCCGTCTACCTGCATCTCACCCTGCCGCCAGGGCCTACGGCCGGCCAGACCGCGAGTTCTCCACGATGAGAGGCGAGTCCGACCGCCACATCCGTTTCCTGCGCGTCCGCCGCCGCCGGATAGCCACAGACAGCGGACCAAAGATGACCCCGGCCACAAATCCGCCCAGATGCGCCCGCCACGTCATCAGCTGTTCGCTGCGGGCGGCGAGATACCACTCAGACACGAACAGCAAGACCAGCCAGACCAGCAGATAGCCAACGGCCGGCACCCGAACAACCCGAAAGAAAAAAGGCAGCGGAATACAGGTCAGAATCCGAGCAGTCGGGTACAGGACACAGTGGGCGCCGGCCACGGCGGCGATGGCGCCACTGGCGCCGATCATCGGGACGGTCGAAAAGGGCGCAACATAGGTCTGGACCAGCATGGCCGCTACCCCGCCGAAGCAGAAAAAGAGCACGTAGCAGCCAGCGCTCAGACGATCCTCAACATGCCGGCCGAAGACGTACAGAAAAAACAGGTTGCCGATCAAATGGGTCCAGCCACCGTGCAAGATAATGCTGCTCAGGAGGGGCAACAGACGCGGCAGCCGGCCCTGCCCGACAGCCTCAGAGAACTGGGCCGGCACCCAGCCATAGTGGGCAAAAAACGCAGCCAGGTCACGGCCGGTGTACTGCTGGTATAATTCAAAGCCGAACAGACCGATGCAGGCTGCCATCACGACGAAGGTGACCCACGGCGTGCGCTGCAAAGGAATCGTTGACCCAATCGGAATCATATGGGAACCGACACCGGGCGAGGGTTTTTCGTTGGCGGAACGTGACGGATTTCTTATAGCACCGGCGTGTCAGGTATGATAGGGGAAAAGCCTATGCCGATTTACGATTACCACTGTCAGGCGTGTCAGAAAACCCAGAGTCTGCTCTTCCTCAGCCTGGCCGAGGCCGAGGCCGGAGAACGGACATGCCGGTGGTGTGGCGAGCCCCGGCTCAGGCGCATCCCGTCCCGTTTTGCCTACCATCAGAGCGAGGCCAGTCGCCTCCAGGACTTTGATACCGGTGCCGCGCGCGACGAATCCTTTTACCGCGACTCTCGCAACGTCGGCCTGTGGGCCAAGAAGCGGGCCAGGGAGATGGGGGTCGATCTCGGGTCGCAGTTCGAGGAAAGCGTCGAAAAGGCTCGGAGCGGGAAGATCGGCGATGATCTCTAAATTGAGTGCGGTGCTATGATCCGTCGGGCGCGGACTCTTCTGTGGCGGGCGTGTCGTGTGGTCGGCGGGGGTGCGCTCGTCGTGGCCGGCATTGTGCTCAGTCTACCGGGCATTCCGGGCCCCGGTATTGTCGTACTCATCCTCGGGCTGGGGCTGCTGAGTTCGGAATTTCACTGGGCAGACCGGCTGTACACCCGGATCAAGCAGACGGGCCGAGACCTTGTCCGGCGCGCCCGATCAAACCGCAAGGACACGCCCGGACGCCAAGGACCGCTCAGGAACACCCGTTCGCAACAACGCTAAGGAGGCGTCGATGCCCAACACCATCAAGCTGTACGATTTTCCCATGTCTCCACGGGTCCGCAAGGTCCGCATCGTGCTGGCCGAAAAGGGCCTGGCATACGAAAAGGTGAACATTGATATCACCAAAGGTGAGCAAAAAACGCCCGACTATCTGGCCATCAATCCCTACGGCAAGGTGCCGGCGCTCCAGGACAACGGGACCACGGTGTACGAATCGACGATTATCATGGAATACCTGAACGACACCTACCCGAACCCGCCCCTGCTGCCCGACGCGCCGGGCCGGCGCGCCCGGGCGCGGGTTCTCATGCACTACGCCGACAATCCGTACGAAGGCGCCATTGCCCGCCTGGCTGGAGAACTCATCTTCAAGCCGATGCAGGGCGGCAGCCCGGATGAGGCGGTGGTCGGCCAAGCCACGACCGACCTCCGGGCCTGCTTTGACAAACTCGACCAGGAGTTGGGCGAACAGGACTATCTGTTGGCCTCGGGCTTCAGCCTGGCCGATATCCCGTATGTGTCGTGGTCGCTGCTGTTTCCCCTGCTCAAGGTTGCCGTCCCCCACCCCGGGGTCGAGGCGTGGCTCAAGCGGCTGCAAGAACGACCGAGTGTCCAGGCCGCGGGGTGAGCAGACAAGTCAAAGGGCAAATGTCAAAGGGCAAATGTCAAACTGAAAACATACACAGGGACGAGGGATGTTCAGCGGCATCATTGAAACCAGCGGCACGATTACCCGGATTGACGACATCGCCGAGGGCGTTCGGCTCAGCCTGTCGAGCGAGCTGCCCACGGCTGAGGTCGGTCTTGGGGAAAGTATTTGTGTGAACGGCACCTGCCTGACGGTGACGGCCATCGGAGACGCGGAGCTGAGCTTTGAGGTCTCGGCCGAGTCGCTGCGACGGACCAATCTGGGCGACCTCAGGCCGGGCTCAGCCGTCAATCTGGAGCGCTCGCTGCGGCTGGAGGACCGTTTATCCGGCCATCTGGTCTTTGGCCATGTGGACGGTCTGGGCTCGGTCGGCTCGATCCGGGCCGAGGGGGATTCGTTTTTGTACACGTTTGAGATTCCCCGCGAGCTGAGTCGGTATCTGGTCGAAAAGGGCTCGGTTGCCGTGGACGGCATCAGCCTGACGGTGTTCGACTGTCAGCCGACATCTTTCACCTGTGCGATCATTCCCCACACCCACCAGGTCACGACCCTCAAACACCGCAAGGCCGGCGACCGGGTCAACATCGAGACCGACATGCAGGGCAAGTATATTGAAAATTTCGTCAAAGAGGCGGTCGAGGGCACCCTGTCGGGTCCGCTTCAGGAGCTGCGCGACGGGCTGGCCTCGCTCAGACAGCAGCTCCGAGAGCTGAAACCCTGACTTGTCGGACCAATTTTGACATTTGCCTTTTGATCTTTGCCTTTTGCCCTTTGCCTTTTGCCCTTTGCCTTTTGCCCTTTGCCTTTTGCCCTTTGCCTTTTCCCCTTCCCCAGGACCCCCAGCCATGACACAGCCCGACCCCACGGCAATCATCCACACCGCCCAATCTCAGAGCCGCCACCTGCTGACCGAAGTCGAGTCCAAAGCCCTGTTGCGCGCCGCCGGTCTTGACGTGGTGCGTACCGAGCTGGCCTCAAGCCGCGACCAGGCCGTCGGTCTGGCCGAAGACTTGGGTTGGCCGGTCGTCCTCAAGATTTGCTCCCCGGACATTGTCCACAAGAGCGATATCGGCGGGGTGCGGCTCAATCTTGGCTCGGCCGAGGCCGTTGGCCAGGCGTTTGACGACATCATGAACGCCGCCCGCACGGCCCAGCCCGAGGCCCGGCTCGACGGCGTGTCCGTTCAGCCCATGGCCAGGCCCGGCGTTGAGGTTATTATCGGTCTGACGACCGATCCCCAGTTCGGTGCTCTGATCATGTTCGGTTTGGGCGGGGTGGCGGTTGAAGTCCTCCAGGATGTGGCCTTTCGGCTGGCGCCGCTCACGCCCGACGACGCCCACAGTATGATCCGTGAACTGCGCGGCCTGCCCCTGCTGACCGGTCATCGCGGTCAGGCCGCTGTTGATCTGAACGCGCTCGAACAGCTGCTGCTCGGCGTGTCCGGGCTGGCGACCAGCTATCCCCAGATCCAGGAACTCGACCTGAACCCCAGCCTCGCCTATCCGGACGGCTGCCTGGCGGTCGACGCCCGGATCGTCCTGCGGTCTGACGGCCCGCCACCCGCCCCGCGTCCGCTGTCCGAGCGTACCCAGGCGGCCCTGGAACGGGTGTTTCATCCCAAGGCGGTGGCGGTCATCGGCGATAAAAAAGCCATGAACTATATGTGGCTGCGCAGTCAAAACCGGTTCCAGGGCAAGGTCTACTCGGTCCAGATCGACGAGCGCGAACTGCCCGGCATTGAAGCTCTGGGAGTGCCCAACTATACCAGTCTGGCCGATATCCCGGACGAGATTGATTACGTCATGACCGCCGTTCCGCGTCAGGTCACGCCCAGGATTATTGCCGACTGTGCGGCCAACAAGGTCGGCGGGGTGATGCTGTTCACCTCGGGCTTCTCAGAGGTCGGCGATGCGGAGGGGAAACAGCTGGAGCAGCGGCTGGTCGAGACCGCCGAAGCGTCCGAACTGGCCCTGATCGGTCCGAACTGCATGGGTGTCTACAACCCCCAGATCGGTCTGCGCAACTACACCGAGTTGCCGACCGGCGAGGCCGGCGATGTCGGGTTCATCGGCCAGAGCGGGACCCACACCATCACCTTCAGTCTGGCCGCCCCCCAGCACGGCATTCGCATCAGCAAGGCGGTCAGCTTCGGTAATGCCGCGGTGCTGGACGCCAGCGACTATCTCAACTATCTGGCTGCCGACGAGCAGACCCAGCGCATCGGCATGTATCTGGAAGGCGTGCGTGAAGGGCGGCGCTTCTTCTCCCTGCTCCGGGAGGTGACGCCCCACAAACCGGTGGTCATCTGGAAGGGCGGTCAGAGTGAGGCCGGCCAGCGGGCGACCTCGTCGCATACCGGCTCGCTGGCCACGCCGGTGGCGATCTGGGATGCGGTGGTCAAACAGGCCGGAGCCATTCCGGTTGCAGATTTCGATACCCTGCTGGATGTCCTGCACCTCCTCGGCTTGGCCAAATCCACCACCGGAGACGGGGTCGGACTGGTCGCCATGACCGGCGGGCCGTCAGTGGTCATTACCGATGCGTTTGAACAGGCGGGACTGCGGGTTCCGGAACTCAGCCAGGACTCGTACCAGGAGTTGGCGTCGTTTTTCACCGTCATCGGCGGCAGCTTCCGCAACCCGCTCGACTCGGGGTATACGATCGGCATGGGACAATCGACCGACAATCTGGCCCGGCTGTTGTCGATTCTGGAGCGTGACCCCAGGATTGACGCCATCGTCATGGATACCGGCGCCGGGCTGGTGGCCGGCCAGTGGCAGGCCCGGCCGCACCTCCTCGACAGCCTGCTCGACACCCTGTCGGCCTTTGCCACGCGCTCGGCCAAGCCCTTTCTGACCGTCCTCCAGCCGTTCAACCGTGAGGCCGAGCTACTGTCGGTTCGGGAGAAGTTTCACACCGCAGGGCTGCCCACCTTTGCCACCCACGTCCGGGCTGCCCGCGCGCTGGCTCTGGTCACCGGCTACCGTCGTTTTCACGCCTCGGCCTCCGAACCCTAGCTCCCTGGAGATCGTCCTGGCGGGCCTGACGCGCCGCCCGAGAAGAGAGCGCCGAGCCACGCCCGGCTCTCCCCGCCAGCCTCAATTGACCCACTGTCGGCGATACGATAGCACAGGCTACGACAGGTGCACTTCAGATACGACTGCAAGAAAGCGGAGAATACAGGAAGGAGGAAAACAATGACCTATATCATCACCCGGCTGTGTCGGGATTGTCTTGACACCGGCTGTGTTGCCGTCTGCCCGGTGGACTGCATCTACAAATACGTTGGTGATGACAACGAGCAGTTTCCGAACCAACTCTACATTCATCCTGACGAGTGTATTGACTGCGGGGCGTGCGAACCGGAATGCCCCTGGCAGGCCATTTTTGAGGAAGTTGCCGTTCCCGATGTCTTCGAAGAAGATACGCCTTTGAACTACGCCATGGTCGATCCGATCGACGACTTCGAGGTTGCCCTCCACGAAAAACCGGAGAACCCCTCACCCGAGGAGATCCAGGCCAATAAAGAGAAATGGGGCTGGGACGGCTGAGGTCATACGGGCAAGAGCGCTGCTCTTGCCCCTGCCGCACGCCTGCCTAGGTACTGCGCTTCAGCTCTTCTTCGACCAGGACCAGCCGGTCGTTGCCAAAAAACATGGAGCCGTTGACAAACATGGTCGGGGTGCCGTAGCCGCCGCGCTGCATGACCTCGTCCGTGTTGGCCCGCACGCGGTCCTTGTACTCCTGGCGGGCGATCTTTTCAAAATACTCCTGCGGATCGAGCCCGACCTCCTCCACAATGGCGCGCAACACCGCGTCCTGACTGATGTCTTTGTCCTCGCCCCAGTAGGTCTCAAACACGCGGGAGCTATAGGCCAGGAAGCGGTCCGGGTGCTCCAGCGCGACCAGGGCGCCGCGCAGAGCCTTGACCGAGTTGACCGGAAACACGCTGGGCGGATTCTTGATCTTGAGCCCGTAATAGCGCGCCCAGTCCTGCATGTCCTTGGCCATGTATTTCTGCTTGGCCGGGACGCCCTTCTCGCGGAACTCGTACACCGACGGATTGATCGAGTTGAAGATCCCGCCGACCAGGATGGGCCGCCACTCCAGGTCGGCCGCGTACTTCTGACACAGCCCGTCGATCCTGGTAAAGGCCAGATACGTCCAGGGGCTGGAATAGTCATAAAAAAATTCTACCCGAGCGGCCATGTCGTGTTCTCCTCTCTCAGTGGCTAGGCTAGGCAGTCAGGAAATCGGCAATCATCCGGTTCATGTCCTCGGCGTAGGCCAGGTGGATATTGTGTTTGCCGTTGGGAAAAAGATGCACCCGCGAGCCGGCAATACCCCCGTGCAGGACATCGGCATGAAAACGCGGCACGAGCGGATCCTTCTCGCCGTGCAGGATAAACGTCGGACACCGAATCTCGGCCAGGCGCCCGCGACACACATCGCCCCCGGCTTGATACAGGGCCTGCATGGCATCGCACCAGTCCGTCCACAGCTCCTGGAGATCGTCGCCGTAGATGGCGCCCATCCCTTCGCGCATTCGGGGCGACCAGGACGACACGGCGCGGGTTTTCTCGTAGCCGTCGATATCCTCCTGGCTGACATACGCGTTACCGCCCCACACCACGAGTTTTTCCACCTGCCGGGGATGGGCCAGGGTCAGCAGCAGACCGATGATCGCCCCGTCGCTCCAGCCCCCAACGGCGTAGGACTCGCAGCCCAGGTGGGCCATCAGGGCCACACAGTCTTCGGCGTCCTGGTGGTAGAAATCGATCGGGAACGCGCGCCGGGGCGGGCGGGAGCTGCCATAGCCGCGCGGGTCAAAGCTGATCACCCGCACCCTCAGCCCGGGCAGCTGTTCGAGCTGCGGCCCAAAGTCCGACCGGGCGGTTCCGAGCGCGCCGGGGATCAAGACCAGCGGCGGTCCGTGTCCGTGGTCTTCGTAGTACAGCCTGGCTCCCCTGACCTGTGCATACGGCATGTCTTCACCTCCTGTGCGTGACCCATCCTGATACCACGATCACGGCCAAGAGAGAACCGGGCGGCCGCTCTCTTGCAGAACGCGCCGATCTCTGCCACAACACACGGGCGTATGAAAACCATAGGACTGACCGGTGGCATAGGCTCGGGCAAGAGCACTGTCTCCCAACTGCTGGCCGAACGCGGCGCGTTCGTCATTGACGCCGATAAAGTCGGCCACGAAATCTACCTGCCGGGCAAAGAAGCCTGGAAGCAGGTCACGGAAGCCTTTGGCCGGGAGATTCTGGCGGCGGATCAGACCATTGACCGCAAAAAGCTCGGGGCAATCGTGTTCGGCAGCGCTGAGGCGCGCCAGCGTTTGAACGCCATCGTCCATCCCCTGATGTTCGCGGATATCGCCGAGCGCATTCAGACCAAACGCGCGACCGGATTTTCCGAGCCCATCGTGGTTGAGGCGGCCATCCTGATTGAGGCCAACTGGATTCCCCTGGTTGACGAGGTGTGGCTGGTCGAGGCCAGCACCGGGGCCGTGGTCGAACGCGTCGCCGCCCAACGCGGCCTGGCGGCCAGCGATACCGAGGCGCGCATCGCCAGCCAGCTGTCCAACGCCGAGCGGCGCAAACACGCCCAGCTCGTTATCCACAACGACGGCTCGCTGGCCGACCTCAAACAGCGCGTAGACCGGGCCTGGGAGCGGCTGTCCCAATGAGCAAACTGTGTGTGCGCGGTGTCATCTTCGATATGGACGGCACCCTGGCCGACTCGGTCGAGTACTTCTACCATGTCTCGCTCGAAGTCCTCGAGATCGCCGGCATCCCCCTGCCGTCACGCGACCGGGTGTATGAACTCATGCGGACCGGCCAGGACAATCCGCTGGCCAAACTCTTTCCGCCCGACCACCCCGACCCGGAGGCCACTCTCAAGCGCATTGTCGATACGCGGATGGACATGTGGATGGATCACTATCACCACAAGACCGAGGCGATTCCGGGTAGCCTGGACCTGCTCAAGAGCCTGCACGCCCAGGGGCTGCGGCTCGGCATTGCGACCTCCTCGGGGCGTACGCTACCCTTTCTGGATCGCTGGGGGGTCCGCCATCTGTTCAGCAGTATCATCGGCCGTGAGGATGTCACCAACAGAAAGCCGCATCCCGAGCCGATTCTCAAATGTCTGGAGCGCCTGGCGCTTCAGCCCCACGAGGCGGTGTATATCGGCGACTCGCCCATCGACGTGCAGGCCAGCCGGGCGGCCGGCTCACATACTGTCGGCGTCCTGACCGGCACCAGCACTCGCGAAATCATGACCGACCACGCGCCGGACTACATCCTGGACAGCGTGGCCGAGCTGCCAAACATCCTGGCCCCCGCATCGGCACCCGCATAGGAGGACAGAGGCATGGGACGTCTGCTTGGTATTGCCGTTCGTGGCGCCTCGCGTGCGCCAATGGAAACCCGGGATACGGTCCACATCAGCCAAGACACGGGTCTTGAGGGCGACTATCGCGGCAAATACGGTCCGCGCCAGATCACCGTTCTGTCCCAAGAGGCGTGGCAGGCCGCCTGCCAGGATGTCCAGACCGAACTGCCGTGGACAACCCGCCGGGCCAACCTGTTCGTCAGCGGGGTTGAGCTTGAGCGAACGACCCGCCAGGTTTTACATATCGGCCCGGTCAAACTCGCCATCACCGGCGAAACCGACCCGTGCGAGCGGATGGATATGCAGCACATGGGCTTGCGTGAGGCTCTCGTCCCGGCCTGGCGGGGCGGGGTCACCTGTTTTGTACTGACCCCGGGCGACATCCGGCTCGGCGACGAGGTCCAGCTCCTGCCCAGCTCATCAGCAGACTGAACGCTGTCCGGCATCGCATCCAGCTATCACACCTCCTCCGCTTCGGCATAGCCGAGGCTGCGGATATCCCGCTCGTGTCCGTGCCGGGTGATGGTGTATTTGCTGACCAGATAGATCGAAATCCAGGGCAGGCTCAGGTTGAGGGCTAGATGGAAAGCGGCCAGATTGCGTATCGGCTCCTGCATGGCCTCTACGCTCGGGTTGGCGACCGAGAAGCCGAAGACTGACAACAGCTGTCCGACGATGAACACCCCACCGGCGCTGATCATCTTCTGGGCCAGGGCCGAGCCCGAGGTCAGCAGCCCCTCGCTCCGGCGTCCGGTCTGGCGCTGACTCTCCTCGACGATATCCGCGCCCATGGAGCCGATCAGGACGAAGCCGATGACCGCCACCGCCACCAGAAATGCGCCGTGCAGCAGGAGCAGCCACCACAACAGGTCGGTGCCATTGGCCGGAAACAGCGGCACCGCCACCAGGGGGTCGAGCAGCCGCAGCCCCAGCGGCAGCGGACCCAGTATGGTCGACAGCACAAACAGGCTGATCGCGGTCCGCTTCTTGTCCCGTCCGCGCGTCAGGGGGTAGGCCAGCAGCCCGCAACTCATGGCCACGATCATGTAGACAACCGGAAAGATCTGGACGTGTTCCGGGGTCCACTGCCAGAAATACAGGTCGTAGTAGCGGTCGGTATTGCTGTGCAGGCCGATATACAGGGCAAACACCAGCCCGGCGGCAAACAGCATCAGCCACGAACGGTTCGACAGTGTCTCAATAATTTCCCGGCCCAGCCGGCGCAGGCTGGGCTGGGCCGCAGCGCTTTCCTGCGGGACGTGGAGGGCGGGGATGTGGCCGTGCAGGCTGAGCGTCGAGATCATACTGGTGGCGAAAATGATCATGCCGCCAATCCAGGCCATATCTCGATAGCCGTCCGGGTTCAGGTAGGCTCGCGAGCCCTGATACTCGGCGGTCTCCGGCAACAAGAAGGCCAGCGTCAGCCAGGCAAAGCCGGCCCCGCCAAACCAGCCGTAGGAGGTACTCCAGCCGACTAGCTGGGTGCGCTGGTCGTAGTCCTTGGTGAGTTCCGGGCCGAGCGCGCCACGCGGAATTTCGTACAGGGTCATCGACACCCGCACGGCCACGGCCAGACACAACAGCCGCACGAACAGACCGCTCTGGCTGGTATCGGTCGGCGGCTGGAGGAGGGCGTAGAAGGAGACGGCAAACGGCAGGATGCCGGCATACATGAAGGGATGACGTCGGCCCCAGCGCGTCCGCACCCGGTCCGACCAGACGCCGACCAGCGGGTCGGTGACCGCATCAACCACCAGAGCCAGAGCCAGAGCCAGTCCGGCCAGGGCCGGGTCCAGACCCAGGACCTGATTGTAGTACACCAACACCCAGCCGCCGAAGACGTGGTTCTTCACCCCACTGGCGATCGTGCCAAAAGCAAACGCGTTCAGGGTGCGGCGACTGGCGCGCTGGGTTTTCACGAGCGCGGCCCGCCCTCGAGCGTCCACACGTCGCACCACACCGCAGCTTCGCGGTCCGGTCCCGGCAGCGCCAGGGTGCGGATCGTGGCCGCCACGCCCAGGGGCACCGACTCGGCCGCCAGGTCTCTCAGCTGGGCGACCACCGAACCGGGCAGAAAGCCCAGCCCAACGTCCTGGATGACATTCTCCGCGTCCCGCCAGTGTCCCTGCACCGTGATCGTGTCCTGGTCCCGATACTCAAGCGACAGCCGTCGTTCCCGGCCGGTCATAAAGGCCGTGATACGCTCCGCCGCAGCCGACCGGCCGAGCCCTTCCAAGCATACGTTTTCGGCCAGCCGCGGTATGAGGTAGGCCGTTGAATACGGCGAGAGACGCGAGGGGGCGTCCGAGGTCTCAAACAGCGCGCCGGGGTCCTGGCGCAGGCGGATGATATGCGGCGCATCCGTCACCAGGCGAAACGCCCGCTCATACGGAAGCGTGACCGCAGCGTCGACGCTGTCGAGCAGCACAAACTCTTCGGACTCAGGCATCTTCGTAGTGCGGCTCACGCCGTTCGAGGAAGGCGGCAATCCCCTCCCGCACGTCATTCGTCCGGGTGGTCAGAATCTGATTGCGATCTTCCATCGCCACCGCAGCCTCAAGCGTTGGTGCGTCAACCGAGTAGCGCAGACACTCCTTGGTCAGCCGCACGCCGAGCGGGGAGTTGCGGGTGATCCTGGCCGCCATCTCAGCAGCCGCCCGGTCAAGCTCGGCCTCGGGCACGACCCGCGATACCAGGCCGGTCGCCAGGGCGCGCTGGGCGTCAATAAAATCGCCGGTCAGCAGCAGTTCTGAGGCAACCGAGGCGCCGACCAGCCGTGGCAGAAAATAGCTCACTCCCACGTCGCAGGCCGACAGGCCGATCCGAATAAACGCGGCGTTCATCCGTGCCGACTCGGCCGCAATCCGAATATCGCTGGCCAGGGCCAGACCAAACCCGCCACCCGCAGCCGCGCCGTGAACGGCGGCAATAAACGGCTGGGGTGCGCGGTGGATTTTAATCGCCAGCTCGGTGATGTGACGCTGGCCGCGCAGGCCGTCGGCCACCGATCCGCGTCCATCCGCCTCACCCGCCTCCTTGAGGTCGAGTCCGGCGCAAAACGCCCGCCCGGCGCCGCGCAGGATCACCACCCGGACGCTGTGGTCGGCCGCCAGCTCATCCAGGCAGGCGTGGAGTTCGTTGACCAGCAGGCTGTTCATCGCGTTCAGCGCCGCCGGACGGTTCAAGACCAGCCACAGCACGTCGTTGTCACGCCGCAGTTCCAAGGTGTCATAGCGCTCATTCATGGTCCTCTCCGGCTTTCTCCCTCGCAAAGCGCAGTCCCTGCAGGAAATAAGGCCCGGTTTTCGTCCCGATCAGCGACAGCACAGGGGCGGACCGATTCTCGAATTTCCGTTCGGAGCCGCTCTTTTTCTGTTTTCTCCTCCAGAGTTTGCAAGGCGATCCGCAGCAGACCAGCTTTACTGGCAATTCCCAGCGCTTTGCGAAGTCGCTCAATCTGCTGTTCCGTCTCTCTCGATACGGCGATGGCTCCCATTATGTATATCCTTAATCAGATCAAGGACCGCGACTGACAGCCGTCCACGGTAATACACGCGCCGGAGACCCAGTTGGCCCGTCCCGAAGCCAGGAAGACTACCACATCGGCCACCTCCTCGACCGTACCGAAGCGGCCCGCCGGCAGCTCGGCCTTGATGAAGGCCGCAATACCGTCCGGGTTCTCCTGCTGGCGGCGCTCCCACGAGCCGCCGGGAAACAGGATCGAGCCGGGCGCCACGCTGTTGACCCGCACGCCGTGCGGAGCCAGCTCGCGGGCCATTTCTTTCGACAGGCTGATCATGGCCGCCTTGGAGGCGTTATAGGTCATCGGCCCGCCCC
>JAAXHF010000382.1 GCA_012271025.1 Deltaproteobacteria bacterium
GCCCAGTCGTGGGTCAGCTCCTCGCCAGCGGCAATATCGCGCATGGCCACAAACACAATCTGGCCCTGGACGCCGATATTGGGATCGCAGGAATGATTGCTGAAAAGCATGCTGGCGTTGCGCTCTTCCGCAGACAGTGGCCCGATATACACATCCTCGGCAATCGGGAGTTCGGCCGGACCGAGGGTGTGTTCGAGTGCGTCACGGGTCTGACGGCTGAAGATAGCGCCGCCCTTGATGGCCACGATTTCGCCTTTTCTGATCGGCTCGGCGGCAAACAGCCCTCGTCCGTGAATGGGGCTGTCTGCGACCGTGGTCTTGGGCGAGCGGTAGGACTGGCTGGACATCAGGGCCTCTTGCGGCGGGCGCAGGCTCGATTCAGACGGTCACGTCGGAGTCGGACCGCATGAAAAACCGAGGGTTGCCATCAAGGACCGCTTGCTGCCGCAGAGCCGCCACGCTGCAAGTCCTCATCTACGCCGCCCGTGCCGGTCGTACCTGATCTCGAAGCGGCGAATCCAGACCGGGTCGCCGGTCGTGTTGCGTAGGCTGATCGTCGCCCCGGGCGAGACGGGATGGTTAAAGACCCTGCTGTCGCGGTCCCACTTCTTCTTCACGTCGGTGCGCCACACGCGGGCACCGTCGATGCGAACCTCCAGCTCGCCCTTCAGCCCGTAGTCCCGCCACTCGCCGACCATGTGCGTGACACGCTCCGCGCCACGCGGCAGCCGGAACCTCAGAACCCTGGTCGGAGTGGGACAGGGGCGCTGACCAACGGGGTTTCCGCCGAGACACGTCTCCTCTTGGATGAAGCCGTGAGAGTAGCCGGTGGCCACAGACGGCAATGACCGCCGCGTGCGCGCGAGTCTTCCGTCCAGCGCCCGAATGTCTTGTTGCAGGTGGACCAGAATGAACTCCACCTCGCGGTCGAGCACGAAGCCGCGCGTCTGGCGGACATTCCTGAACGCTTGGGTCAATGCGGCATACTGCCCGTGCAGCCCGTCCGGGCTGGCGTAGCGGGACTGTTGAAGGCGGAGCGCCGCCTCATGGAGCGCGCGGGTGCGGAAGTCGGGTTGGTGAGCGAGCAGCAGCGAGGTGCCGCCTACAATCCGGTCTGTCAGCGTGTCCAGTTCTGTCCCCTGCGCCGGAGGCGGGCCGAGGGTCCAGGCCAGGATGACGACGAGCGCGAGCTTCCAGTGAAGATACCGGAGATGCATGAGAGGCAGCCTATACTACCGACCCGCCCCTTTCCATTGACTCCCCAGAGCATCTTCCAGCCCAAACGCTTCGCTATACGCTTGGAGAGCCTCCTTGAGATCGGCTAGTGCTTCCTCTTCCGTTTCGCCCTCGCCGTAGGCCGGTATATCGGGTACGCGAGCAGTAAAGCCGCCCTCTTCGGGGTCAGGAATCAGTTCTGCGGTCAGTTGTCGGGGCATGGAAGGACGATACCATGCGTCGCGTAGGGATGACCAGCGGCTATGGAGGCGATGCAGAGGCTTTCGCTCCTCGGTCAGAGCCATTGAGTTGGCGGCTATGAGCCGGGCAGGGGGGCGAAATGCATGCTGATAATGCGCCATTCCTGTGCCGGACGGGCGTAGGTCAGCATGTACTGGCCGTGGGAGAGTTCCTGTGTGCCGCCGGTGGGGGTGGTCGTCAGCTCGTAGTGGCCCCAGGCGACTCCGGTCCCTCCGGCGACCAGATACTGGGGATAGACGAGCCGCAGGGTCGCGCTGTCGTGACTGTCAAAATACTCCTTGACGGCCTGCTCAAAGGCGTCCTTACCCTCGATCGGAAACGGCGAGTACAGACCGTACAGGACGATGTTGTCGTCGGCCGGGTCAACCGCAGCCGCCAGGTCTCCGGTGTTGAGGGCCTGAATTTCGGCCTGAAAACTGTCGATGAGCGCCTGCCGCAGATCCTGGCCCCAGGCCGGGGTCAGGCTACTGACACACAGACTGAGACATACCAGCAAGCCGGCTCGGAGCACGTGCATAAACCTGTCCTTTTTCTTGAGCGAGGTGTTCAGGAGAGCGGAGAGAAATCCAGGGCGACGAGCAACCATTCGTCGCCCTGTCGGGTGTAGGTGAAGGTATAGCGTCCGTGCAGCACCCGGCGTGGACCAACCCGGCGCTGTTCGCGCAGGGTGTAATGCCCCCAGGCCAGGGCGCTTGTGCCGGTGATGGAAAATTTGGCGTCGATCGGTTCCCATTTGGCATAGTCGTGGTCGGCAAAATACTGTCGGATGAGCTGTTGAATAGCAGGCTTGCCCTCGACCGCAAAGGGCGTCAGGGTGCCGAATAAGACCGCTTGATCGTGCGCGGCCATGGTGAAGGCGCTCGGGTCCTGGCCGTTGAACAGACGAATGTCGGTCTCAAATATTCTGCGTATCTGGGCCATCTGGTCTTGCTGGGCGGCCGCCGGTCCGCTCAGGATACAGGCGCCGAGTGCCACCACCATCAGAAAATTTCTGCCAGCCATACAATCCTCCTCCCTGGAGCGGAGTCGCGGAGTATGTGTGTCCGTCCCCTCTTCTTAAACCCCAGCTCCCAATCCAAAGCAACACCTGCGGCCCACGGCGGACACGCGCGTTGACAAGCCCCACGCCGGGTGCCACATTCCAGCCCGTAAGGGAGAGACGAGCCTATGCGAAAAAACCTCAAGCTCGAAGAGTTGGGCGACCTGCTGGACCAGGCCAAGTGCGCCACCCTGGCCACCCGGTTCCGTGACGGTACGACGCTGCTGTCGCCGGTGTGGCACGAGTGGCGGGACGGCGGTTTCAACATTGCGGTTGGGGCTGGTGACATCAAAGCCCGTCACATCGAGCGCGACGCGCGGGTGAGTATCAGCGTCGCCGAAGACACGTCGCCCTATCGGGGGGTCGAGGTTCGGGGCCGGGCGACCGTCAGCAAGGAAGGGACCGAGGAAGTCATGCGACGGATTGCCGTGCGCTACCTCGGTTCTGAGCAGGGGGCGCGCTATGCCGAGCTGATACCCCAGACCGCTCTGGCTTTGATTCGGATTGAGCCGGGCGTGCTCCGCGCCTGGGATTTTGCCGACGAGCCGGACTTGGCCGACTGATACTAAGGAGGACGGAAAGATGGTGAAACTGATGGCCTGTCTGCGCCGCAAGCCCGACATGTCCGAAGAAGCCTTTCACCGCTACTGGAAAGACACCCACGGCCCGCTGGTCAAAAGCGTGTCCGAGTTCAGCCGCTATGTGCGCCGCTATATCCAGTCCCACACCGCCCAGAGCGCGGCCTCGCTCTTTCCGTCCCAGGCAACCTCGCCCTACGACGGCATCGCCGAGCTGTGGTTTGACAGTGTTGAGCAGATGCAGCAGGCGTTTGCCGAGCCCCGCTACCTGGAAATCATCCGGCCCGACGAACTGCGCTTTCTCGACCTGCCGAACTGCGTGTCTTTCATCGTCGACGACGTGCCGATGGTGGACGGCTAAGCCAGCACCTCCCGAACCCCGGCGATGATGGTCTGCCGACTGGGGAACACGTGGCTTTCCAGGGCCGGGCTGTAGGGAATCGGGACCTGGAGGGCGCACACCCGTTTGAGCGGCGCCTTGAGACAGGCAAAGGTGTCCTTGTCTTCGGTGACCAGAGCCGCAATCTCGGCCGAGGCTCCGGCGGTCGGCCCGGCTTCGTCGGCAATCACCAGCCGCCCGGTTTTGCGGACCGAGGCGCGGATGGTGTCCTGATCCATCGGCACCAGGCTGCGCGGATCGATGACCTCGGCCGCAATGCCGTCGTGCTGGAGTATCTCGGCTGCGGCCAGAGCCTCATGCACCATCCAGGCCAGAGCGACGATGGTCACGTCGCCGCCCTCGCGCTTGATATCGGCCTTGCCCAGGGGCACCAGATGCTCGTCGTCCGGCACCTCGGCCTTGAAGCCCATCAGCCGGCTCGACTCAAACGAGATGACCGGATTGTTGTCACGGATGGCCGACTTGAGCAGGCCCTTCATGTCGGACGGGGTCGAGGGCAGGATCATTTTGAGGCCGGCCAGATTCATGAACATCGAGTACGGGCTCTGCGAGTGCTGGGCGGCCAACTGGCGGCCGCCGCCGACCGAGGCGCGAAAGACCAGCGGGAAGCTGGCCTGGCCGCCGAACATGTAGTGGATTTTTGATACCTGGTTCACAATTTGATCCATGGCCACAAAAGAAAACGTGACCATGCTCCAGTTGACGATGGGCCGATAGCCGGAGCCGGCCGCCCCGAGCGCCAGACCGGTGAAGGCCGCCTCGGTGATCGGCGTGCCCCGCACCCGCTCCGATCCAAACTCTTTGACCAGCCGTCCCGGCGCGTCGGTGGACAGATGGATGGTCGAGGGATCGCGGCGCATTTCTTCCTGCACGGCTTCCATGCCGGCAGCGGCGTATGACAGTTGGCGCATCGGAGGCTCCTTTCAGTCGGCAAACACGTCCTCGACTGCGGTGTCCAGCTCGGGGAAGGGGCTGTCCTGGGCAAAGGCGACGGCGTCTTCGATGTCCTGGAGAATCTCGGCGTCCAGGCTTTGCCAGGCGTCTTCGGTCAGGAGGTTTTGCTCGGTCAGGCTGCTGACCAGGCGGGCGACCGGGTCCCTGTCTTTCCACTCGTCCAGCTCCTGGGGCGAGCGGGGGTCAGGGATGCCCTGAATCTCGGTGTGGTTGCGCCAGCGGTAGGTTTTACACTCGATGAGGGTCGGCCCCTGGCCGGCCCGGGCGCGCTGCACCGCCGCCTCGGCAACCTCGTACACCGCCAGCACGTCGTTGCCGTCAACCACCACACCCGGAATCCCGTAGGCGGCGGCTCGCTCGGTCACGTCCTTGACCGACACCGAATCGGCCACCGGCGTATTCACCCCGTACAGGTTGTTCTCGCACACATACAGCATGGGCAGCTTCCACAGGGCTGCGATATTGATCGACTCGTGGAACGGGCCGGCGTTCGACGCCCCATCGCCAAAAAAAGACACCGCCACCCGCCCCCGGCCTTCGAGCTGGGCGGTCAGACCCGCGCCGGTGATGATCGGGATGCCACCGGCCACGATACCGTTGGCGCCCAGCATGCCGATGCTGAAATCGGCAATGTGCATCGAGCCACCCTTGCCCTTGCAGTAGCCGGTGCGTTTGCCGTACAGCTCGGCCATCATGCGTTTGAGATCCGCCCCTTTGGCAATACAGTGGCCGTGGCCACGGTGGGTGCTGATGATCTGGTCGTCGCGCTTGAGGTTGGCGCAGATGCCGGTCGCCACCGCTTCTTGTCCGATGTAGCAGTGGACGACGCCGTAGATCCGGCCGGCCTGAAAGTCGTCCGAGGCGCGCTCCTCAAAGCGGCGGATGGTCTGCATGGTACGCAGCAGCTCCAGCTGTGTGTCTGGTGTCATCGTGTCCCTCCTTACCAGAGTGGCCAGTGGCAAGTGCTGAGTGGCGAGACCCACCCCTTATCACTCACCCCTTGCCACGCGCAACTTCACGAAATTGACAGCCTGAGCGCGGGCATGGGAAGATGGCAGCTCAAAGGAGGGAACACGATGAAAACTCACGCGCTGAGCACAGTTTGTGCTGCCGTCGGATTCGCCCTGTGCATGTCGAGCCTGCCGCCGAGCCACGCCGCCGAGGTCGCCCAAAGCCCCTACGGACCGGACGACGAGATCGGCGCGCTCAATATGCTCACCGCCGCCACCAGCCTGGCCGTCCTGCAACGCATCAACAGCGGCAAGATCTATGACCTGAGCGTCGACAATTTCGTCGGCATGCCGGGCCTGGCCGACCTCGACATGGGCGACCCGCCCTTCCATATGTGGATGACCCATACGCCCAACGGAGTCAAAGTCGAGGGCCTGTCGCCGGCCGGCAGCCCGGACCAGCTGGCGCTGTACGACGACGCGATCATCATGTCCACCCATACCGGCACCCACCTCGATGCGCTCAACCACCTGGGCTATGGGGACAAGATTTTCAACGGCTTTGACAACGCCACCTACCTCAGCGATAAGGGCTGGACCAAAGCCGGGGCGGATAAAATTCCGCCCATCATCGCCCGCGGCATCCTGATTGACGTAGCCGCCGAGAAGGGGCTCGACATCCTGCCCGACTCGTACGAGATTTCCTCGAACGATCTGCAACGCGCCATGACCAGGCAGGGCATCGCGCTGCAGGCGGGCGACGTGGTTCTGATTCGGACCGGTCGGATACGGGTCTGGCCCGATCCCCAAAAGTTCGTGCCCAACGAGCCGGGCATCACCCGCGAAAGCGCCGGCTGGCTGGTTGATAACGGCGCAATCCTGATTGGCGCGGATAATATGGGAGTCGAGAAATTCCCCATGTCGAAAGACAGCGTCCACACCTATTTGTTTGCCGAACGCGGGGTGTGTCTGTTGGAGATCCTGTGGCTGGAGGAGCTGGCCCAAGACGGGGTGAACGAATTTGCCTTTATTGCCGCGCCGATTAAACTCCGTGGGGCAACCGGCACCCCGGTTCGACCTCTGGCTATCCCGATTCGAGCCGCCCCCCAGAGCTAACAAGCCCGCCCCCTTTCCTTCCGGCTCGCATTTCGTTAAGACAGACTGAACGTTCACTCAGTCCGAAGGAGGAGATCAGAGTGCGAGTGACACAAGCGTGGATCGCCGCGATGACCATGGGGCTGTGGCTCCTGGTCGGAACAGCTGTGGAAGCCCAGAACGGCACGTCTGATGCCCTGGCCGGCTTTTATCCCTATCGGCAGGCCAAGCCTCAAGCCGAGGGCATCAGCCCGGGCATGACGATCAACCAGGACAATGTCGGGCTGGCCGAAGCGGTCTTGGCGCCGGAAATCGTTCGGATCGTCCAGGCTGGAGACTTTTCTATTACCGTTCAGGACACGATCGACTTTCCGGCCTTGGAAGACTACATCCAGGCCTCGGTGCAGCATGCCGGAAGCGTCCAGTTCGGGGCCGACGGCCAGCTCAGCGGCTATGTCGCCGGTCTGCCCTTTCCCGTGCTCGATCCCGCAGACCCGCAGGCCGGGGTCAAGGCGGCCTGGAACTTCCGCTATCGCTATCTCGGCGACACCGTCCTGACCCAGGGCATGCTGCGCTCGATCAACAACTCCGGGAATACCGAGCGCGGGGTGGATACCTTGTACGTCCGGCGCTACGGCATGCACCGCCTCAAGACCGAAGACAACGTGCCGGAGTGGGAGAAAGAGGGCACCTGGTACCGGGAGCACTCCATCGTCCTGTCGCCCCAGGATCTCGAGGGAGCGCAGCGCCTCAGCCTGCACTACGCGGATGACACGGCCGCCCAGAAGGGCTGGGTGTACGATCCCCAGAGCCGCCGGACGCGGAGTGTGGTCGTCAATCTGCACGAGACCTCGTTTGGCCTGAACTTTCTGGTTGAGGACCACTCGGGTTTCAACGGCCATATCCATGAGCATGACTGGGCCTTTATCGGCGAGCAGGTCGCCCTGGTGCCTGGCTTTCTGGAGGGCACGCCGCCCGACTATGCCGACAAAAACGGCTGGTATCCGCAGGGCGCCTGGGAGTTGCGCCGGGTCGTCATTGTCGACGCCACGCCCAAGGATGCGGGCCATCCCTACGGCAAACGGCGCTTCTATTTTGATCGGCAGACCTTTTCCATTCTGCTCGCCTTTGTCTACGACCGGGAGGGTCAGCACTGGCGCACCCTGTTCCACTCGTTTGGCCGTCCCGAGTTCGATCCCGATAACAAGCACGCCGAGGGCGCTCCGCTGCATCTGGGCAACAGCTGGGTGGACTATAAGAGCAACTCGGCCGCAGTCTGGGCGGCCGATGAGTTTCTGGTCAATCAACCGATCAAGCCAAGACGCTTCACGGTCAAGGAAATGGTCCGGCGCGGCAAGTGAGGCCCCAATAAGTCTCTTGACCCAAGGAGGAAACGATCATGCGGTCCATACGGGCTCGGGTTCTGATGAGTCTTGTCGTTGCGTGCAGCCTGGTCTTTGCCGCTTCCGGCGGTCACGCCCAGCAGGCGGATATTCCGGCCGAGCTGCGGGATATTTTCTATCCCTACCGCGAGGTCACGCCCCAGGTCGAGGGGATCACGCCGGGCATGACGATCACCAAGGACAACGTCCAGGTTGCCGAAACGGTGCTGCCGCCCGAGATTTTGCGGGTGGTGCAGGCCGGTGACTTTGAGATTCGTGTCCAGGACACCACTGACACGCCCCTGTTTGCCGACTACGTGGCCGCCTCGGCGCGCAACGTCGGTCAGGTCCAGCTCGGCACGGACGGCAGGCTCGAGAACTATACGTCCGGTCAACCCTTCCCGGTCCTGGACGTGTCCGACCCGCAGGCCGGGGTTAAGGCGGCCTGGAATTATCGCTACCGGTATATGGGCGACAGCCTCATAACCCAGGGCGTGCTGCGCTCAATCAACAGCTCGGGCCGTGTCGAGCGCAGCGTCGATACCGACTACGCCCGTCTGTACGGCATGCACCGGCTTGACCCGGCCGACAACGTGGAAAAATGGCAAAAGGAAGGCACCTGGTGGCGCGAGCATTCGGTCGTACTCCAGCCGCAGGACCTCGAAGGCGCCCAGAGCCTGTCCTTCCACTACGACGACGACAGCGCCGAGCGCAAGGTGTGGGCCTACGACCCCCGGAGTCGCCGAACCCGGAGCATCGCCTCCAACGTGCTCGAAACCTCGTTTGGCCTGAACTTTCTGATCGAAGACCACGCCGGATTTCAGGGCTATATCCGCGACCACAGCTGGAACTATCTGGGCGAGCAGGTCGTGCTGATCCCGGGCATTGTCAAGGGTCAGGCGCCCGAGGACTTTGGCGGCAAGGGTAACTGGTACCCCCAGATCCCGTGGGAACTGCGCCGGGTGCACGTAGTCGAGGCCATACCCTCAGACCCCAACCACCCGTACGGCAAGCGGCGTCTATACATTGACCGCCAGCTGTACGCCGTCTTCTACTCCCTCATCTATGACCGCGAGGGCCAGCACTGGCGGACCCTGTTCCACCTCTTGGGCTACTCGGCGTTTCATCCCGACAATACCGACGTGCCGGGTATCTCGGTGCACCTGGGCAATCTGTGTGTGGACTACCAGAACGATGTGGCCAGTCTGTGGACCGGCAAAGTGCTGATCAACAAGCCGGTCAAGCCCAGGCGGTTTACGGTCAAAGAGATGATCCGTCGCGGAAAATAACACAAGACCACGATCCGCTGATTCGCTGTACGATAAACGGCTGCTCCAGGTTGCTATGCAATACCTCCCCGCTCTTGTCCTCATCCTGATCGTGTTGTTTCAAGGCAGCGCCTGGGCGCGTTTCATTGACGAAGCCCAGACCCTGCGGGTGAACGGCCGGGTGTATAACCGGATGGCCATGGCGGTCGAGGACGCGGCCGATTTCAGCCGGCTGCAAACCCCCTACAACTCGTTCAACATGTTGCAGAGCCGGACTTTCGTCCAAATGGAGCTGCGCCACGATCTGATCGATCTGGTCAACAACGAGTACGAGGGCAATCTCAATATCTTGGCCCCCATCTTTGCTCCCTTCCGGGTCTTGGGACTCGAAGACCTGAGTTATTTCATGACCTATCGCGGGGAGTACGACGGGGTCTGGGACTACGGACCGGACGTGTTCAGCGAACGCTACCCGGTTCAGGCCGACTGTGGGACGGTCACCAAGCAGACGCGCAGCAAACCGCGCACTGTCGCCGGCTGCACCCGTTCAGACACCCGACGCGCTTTGCGCAACCGGCACCGGCTGTTTGAGGCTTACGTCGATCTCTCGTGGGAGACCCTGTTTATCCGCATCGGCCGTCAAAACCTGTCCTGGGGTGAGACGGATGCCTTTCGTCTGCTGGACCAGATCAACCCGCTCG
This sequence comes from Deltaproteobacteria bacterium, assembly GCA_012271025.1. Next base: position 9,844 of record JAAXHF010000382.1, read on the forward strand.
ACGCCAGCTTTGGCGGCTTTCTGGTTTCCCTCGACGACCGGCGCGTGACCCTGGACATGGCCCGCATTGTGTACAGCCTGGAGGATATCGGCCCCTTTTCGGAGTTGAACCTCGAAGCCTTCGGGGTGCTCGACGACGCCATCTCGGTGCCGACCCCGGCCGGCTCGCCGTGGTCGGTGCCCAACCCGCCCGGCATTCGCGGCTATGTCAAAAACCCGGCCCGGAATATCACCGATTCCCGGGGCGGCTTCCGGGTTAGCGGCCGAATCGGCGACCTGACCCTGTCGGCAGCCCACTACTACACCTTTCTCGACGCGCCCATGGTCCAGGTCGTCACGCCCGCCGGCAGGCCGGTCTCCCTGGCCCACTACAAGGCTGCGGTTGAGGCCGGCGAGGCGGCCCGCTTTCTGGTCGATAACTTCCAGGCCAACGTCCGTTTTCCGAAGATTGCCATCAGCGGCGCCACCGCCTCGTTCAGCCTCCCGCGCCTCGACGCGATTGTCCGCAGCGAGGTGGCGATCTTCTGGCGCGAGTACTTCACCAAGAACTCCGGGCCGAGCGCGATTTTCGGACCGGTTCTGGAGGACGAACTGACGCCGGGCTTCCGCCAGGTCGGCGTGGGCCCGGACAGCTCCAGGCTGCTGAGCTATAAGAGCGATATTGACCGCTCACACGTCATACGCTGGGTCTTGGGCCTGGATGTGAACCGCTATATCCGGTCGCTGAACCCCCAGCAGTCGTTTATCTTCAGCGGCCAGTTTTTTGCCACCCATATTCTCGATTTTGATAATACGCCGCTCAAGGATGTGCGGCCGTACGGCTTTGGTCACTACGCGGTGGGCGTCGTTGATCCCAACCACGACGCCCTGGTCGAGATCGACCAACACCAGTTTGTCAATACGTTCAGCGTCTCGACCTCATTTCGGTCCGGCGTGATTGCCCCCCAGCTGGTGTTTTTCTACGACTGGCAGGGCTCGTGGCTGGTGCAGCCAGGGGTGACCCTGACCCGCGACCCGTTCCGGCTGACCCTGCAGTACAATTACCTTGACGGGCAGTTTAACGGCATCGGCTTTCTGCGCGACCGCGATAATCTGATCGCCCAGATGGAGATGGTGTTTTAGCCCAAGGTTTGCAGGAAGGCTTGGACGGCGGCCGCAAAGCCGTCCGGGTTGTCACCCATCACCGAATGCCCGGCGCCCGGCACGACCGCCAGCCGGCTGTCGGGAATGGCGGCCTGGAGTCGGGTCGCCGCCGCCGGAGACAGAATATCGCTTTCTCCGCCCCGCACGATGAGCGTCGGGCAGCCAATCGTGCCCACATCCTGCCACAGCTCTTCGGGCTTGAGGCTCGACCGCATACTGCCGGACCCCCGGCGGGTCTGATCAAACTTCCAGGTCCACTGTCCGTTGGGCAGCTGTTTGAGATTATGCGACAGGCGTTGGCGCAGGTTGTCGAGCGAGCGACGGGGGTTAAACCTGTGGGCGCGCTCGACAAAGGCCTCAAACGAGTCCAGGGCGTCAATGCCGACAAAGCCCTGGATATTCTCCTGGCCCTGTTGTTCGATTTCGGGGCCGACATCGACGATGATCAGCGCCCGGACCCGCTCGGGATAGCGCGCCGTGTAGGTGATGGCGTTGATGCCGCCCATGGACAGCCCGGCCAGCAGGTGGGGCGCGATACCACGCTCGGCGACAAAGGCGGCCACATCTTCAGCCTGGGTATGGCGGGTATAATCCCCGTCGGCAGCCCAGTCCGAGTCGCCATGACCGCGCTGGTCGAGGGCGTGGACGTGGTAGTCGGTGCGCACAACCGGTGCAAAATCATCCCACGAGTGGGCCGTCTGGGCTCCGCCGTGGAGCAGGACGAAGGGCGGTTTTCCCGCCGTTCCCCAGTCGAGGTAATGAAAGTTCAGGCCGCGCAGACTGAGCGTGTGATCGTGGTAGGCTGCTGACATAGGCGTCTCCTCCAGAGGGAATCGTGTTGTCCGATGGACTCTGATTGTGAACACGATTCCCTGTGCTGCCCGTGTCATAGCGCAAAAGCGTCCGCGTTGACAAACCTCCGGGGGTTGCCTATCCGTCCATAGGGAGAAACACATGAGCCTGTCTCGCTTGAACTTCGTTTTCTTTGCCGTCGCCCTGATTGTCTCCTGGCTCGTCGGCGCGACGGTCGCGCCGACCTGGACGGTGACTCAGACCACCCTAGACGCCCATACGGACAGCGACGGCCACCTGTACTACATCGCCCGAGACGAGCCGAGCTATTTTGAGCCGGTTCCGCTTGAGCAGGCCGAACTCAACCCAGCACGGTTTGACGGCTCGAACGACGCGCCGTCGGTCACCGAGGAGTTTGTTGCGGCCGTCGAGCTGCGTGATGGACAGGCCACGACCGTCTATTACCAGCTCAGCGCCCAGTATCACTGGGGCTCCTGGTCATTGCTGCCGGCGGTCGTGGCCGTGCTCCTGTGCTGGGTCACCCGAGAACCGGTGACGGCGCTGCTGGGTGGGATCGTGTCCGGTGCGCTGGTGCTGGGTCAGTACGACCTGACCGGCCAGGTGCTGATTCCCACCCTGGCTACGACCAACGCGGCCGGCATTCTGGTCCTCTATCTGTGGCTGCTCGGCGGGCTGATGGGCGTCTGGTCGCGTACTGGCGCGGCTCAGGCGTTTGCCGAGTTCATGACCGCCCGCTTTGTACGCGGCCCAAAGACCGCCAAGCTGGTGGCCTGGATGCTGGGCGTCATTTTCTTTCAGGGCGGGACGATGAGTACGGTGGTGGTCGGCACCACCGTCAAACCGATTGCCGACCGGGAAAACGTGAGCCACGAAGAGCTGGCCTATATTGTTGATTCGACGGCCTCGCCCATCGCCTCACAGCTGGCCTTCAACGCCTGGCCGGGCTATGTGCAGGCGTTTATCTTTGTCTCCGGGGTCGGGTTTCTGGCGACCGAAGCCGACCGTATCAGTTTTTTCTTTCAGAGCGTGCCGTTCTGTTTCTACGCCATTTTCGCCGTCCTCAGCACCTTTCTGCTCGGCATAGAAAAGCCCTTTTTCCTCGGCAAACGGCTGGCCGCAGCCATGCAGCGCTCGCGCACCACCGGCCAGCTCGATGCGGACGGCGCCGAACCGCTGAGCGCCAGGGAGTTGCAGGCCAGCCACGTGCCCGACGGCTACCGCCCGCACGTGCTGGAGTTCTTCCTGCCGCTGGCAGCCCTGATCGGGATTGCCGTCGGCACCTTTGTGGTCACTGGCTCGCCCAACGTCCACTGGGCGTTTGGAGCGGCGCTGCTGCTGGCGGCGGGCATCGCCCTGGCCAAGGGCATGGATCTCAAGGAACTCATGGCCGGGTTTCA
>JAAXHF010000273.1 GCA_012271025.1 Deltaproteobacteria bacterium
CCCTCCCAGCGGAAGGGGCCCGGCGTAGTCCAGGTTTTGATGATCAGGTCGTGAGCCTCCTGGAAGCGCTCGCGGTTGTAGGCCGGGTTGGTGTTGGTCGCCCAGCTCTCAATGCCGGTGCCGCGCACGAAGCCGGAGATCAGCCGCCCGCGTGAGATCATGTCGATCTCGGCCAGCTCCTCGGCCAGCCGAATCGGGTTGTCAAAAATCGGCAGCGGGTTGCCGAGCAGCACAATCTTGGCGTTTTTGGTCGTGCGGGCCAGGATGGCGGCCTCCAGGTTCATGGCCGCGCCCATGCACGTCGGCGTGTTGTGGTGCTCGTTGAGCATCAGGCCGTCAAAGCCGATCTCGTCCGCGTACTCGTACTCGTCGAGATACTCGTTGTACATGTCCGCACCCAGGCCGGGATTGAAATGCGAGTTGGGAAAGGTCAGACGCACGGAGCTGCGAAAGCTGTTCCGCACGTCCTCTTCGGTGTACGCCACATACGCGCGTTCGGTGAACCGCATCAGAAACATAGCTGGCCTCCTCTGTGTGCTCAGGCTGGACGCTGCTGTCGATGCGGCGCTGGTCGGCGTCCGGCCTGCCAGAACACTACCCCGGCTGGCGGGCACATGGCAAGCCGACGTGCGGACGCCGGTTCGGCCCCTACTGTCGGCCGGTCGAAGATGGTATACTCGGCGACCCCCAAACGGGCGACACAGAAAGGACGAGGCGATGAAAGACGGTTTCCGGGTGATTGACAGCGATCTGCACGTGATTGAAGCGGGCGACGTATACGAGAAGTATTTTGACGAGAAATACCGCGACCAGCGGCCCAGGTATCTGGGCTGGAGTCCGACCAATTTTCCCCACTGGCAGGTCCACGACCAGCTGATTCCGCCCTGGGCGCGCTCTGACGACGTGATCGGCCCCCAGAAATTCCTCGACGCGCCGACCGAAGACATCTACCGCTCGGTGCGCGAGCGCAAATACGAGGCCAGCGCCACGCTCGAAGCCATGGACGCCGAGGGCATTGATATCGGGGTGGTGTACCGGACCTTCGCCCATATGGTGGTGTCGATTGACGACCTTGAGCCGGACTATGCCGCCGCCTGCTGTGCGGCCTTCAACAACTGGCTGGCCGACTACTGCCAGACCAATCCCCGGCGTCTCAAGCCGGCCGCCATCGTGTCCCTGCACGATCCCGAACTGGCCGCCGCCGAGGCGCGACGGGCGGTCGAGCACAAGGGCCATGTCGGTGTGATCCTGCTGCCCATGCCGGTCAACGGCCGCTATTTCAACGCCCCGGAGTGTGACGTGCTGTGGCAGGAAGTCTGTCGTTTGAACGTGCCGCTGGCCTTCCACGGCACCAGCGGCGGGGCGTCCAAGGACTACGCCAGCAACCGTTTTCGGGGCCATCCCAACTTTCGGACCCTCAACCACTCGGCGGCCTTTCCGATGGAGCTGATGCTGGCCCTCGGGGCGATGACCGTGGGCGGGGTGCTGGAGCGGTTTCCCGGCCTGCGGGTCGGCTTTCTGGAGGGCAACTGCGGCTGGTTGCCGTGGTGGCTGAACCGGCTGGACGATCAGTGGAAGAAGTACGGCGGCGGCGAGTCGATCAAGCTGCCGGCCCTGCCCAGCGAGTATTTCAAGCGCCAGTGTTTTATCGGCACCGATGTGGACGAGGAGCTACTCGGGCTGGTGGTGGACGAAATCGGTGACGACAACATCGTCATGTCGGTCGACTATCCTCACGCCGATGGGCCTTTCCCCAACGGGATTCGGACCTTTCTCGACGAACACCCCCGCGTCAGCCAGGAGTCCAAGCGCAAGATCATGTGGGATAACTGCCTCAAGCTGTACGGGTTTTCCGAACAGCAGCTGACCGCCGCAGCCTAGGACGTTTCACGATAGGGTGTAGTAGGTCTGTTAGCGGAGCATAAGCCGACAAGGACGGGATGTCGGGTTACGCCTACGGCTCACCTGACCTACACGGCTACACATAGAGGGTATTATATCCTTTCTGTTTGACGAGCAGCCATTATGAGGGCACGCTTGCGGGCTATGAACAAGGCCCTGCCAACGATTACCGAGAGCCCGCAGGATCTCCACCGGCGGATGCGAGCGGAGCCCGCGGCTCCTAAGCGCCAACGCTTACAAGCGCTGTATCTGCTGGCCAGTGGCCAAGCCACGTCCCGCGTCGCGCTGGCCGCCCTGCTGGCCGTCCATCGGCATACCATTGGGGCGTGGTTGCGGCAGTATGAAGCGGGTGGGCTTCCCGCGCTGCTGACGATCAAGAAAGCGCCGGGGAAACGGAGCGCCCTCACCCCGGCCGTGCGGGCGCAGCTCCGTCAGCGTTTGGCGCAGCCCCGCGGCTTTACGAGCTACGGTGAGATTCAGCGCTATCTGGCCCAGGCGCACCAGGTGCACCTGCGCTACAGTACCGTCCATGGGCTGGTCCGCTATAAGTTGGGCGCCAAGCCCAAAGCCCCGCGGCGGGCACATCCCCAAAAAACGCCGCCCAGGTCGCCCAGTTTCGCCAGCCCCTAGCCCCGCAACTCCAGTACTGGGGGCGCCAGGCCCGCCGGGCGGGCTATACCCAGTGCCGGGTGTGGGCGCCGGATGAAACGCGGGGTGGCTTATTGCCGATCGTGCGCCGCCGGCTTACGGCCCGGGGCTTGCAGCCCGTGGTCCCGGCCGCCTCTCGGTTCCAGAGTCTCTCTCTGTATGGCGCCGGGGAGCCGACGACGGGCCAGAGTTTCTTTCTGGAGTTGCCCGCGCTGACCAGCAGCCTCTTCCAACTCTTCCTGGAGCAGTGCGCCGCCACCGCGCCCGCCCCCTTTCATCTCCTCGTCCTCGATAATGGCGCCTTTCACAAGGCCCGCTCCCTGCGTCTGCCGCCCAATGTCGGTCTCCTCTTCCTGCCGCCCTATGCCCCGGAGCTGAATCCGATCGAACGCCTCTGGCGCGATCTCAAAGATTGGCTCGCCCCCCGCCAGCCGACCACGTGAGCCGCCTTATCGACCGTACTGACGACTCGCCTCCGCCACTACTCCCCCACGCGGCTCCGCTCCCTGACTGGCTGCCCCTATTTCGTCGCGGCTGCCCGCTTCGCTAATGGAGACTCCTCATGAAGAAGCCATAGTATGCACTTTTTTGCTGCGATTCATTTTCCTCAGAGAAATCGCCGACTTGCAGCTACTACTCCAGTAGCTGGTCTTGTCCAGCCTTGTGAAAAACCTGAATAAAATCAATAGGTTGCCAGAAGTTCCGAACACGCTCTAAAGCCTGGCCAAGCGCGTTAGGGAGATCGCACCATTTCTTAATATTTTGCGACTGCCTACCAATTTTGGTAGGGTGAAAATTGAGCGGTGTGGTACCTGTCGTGCATCGGAGATACGCCCGACAGGAGGGATCCAGGAGTTTTAGGGGGTTCATGCTCAGCAGTTTTCAAACTGAGACACTACCGGCCTGTCTTTGAGGTTGCTTCCCGTGTCTGATCTGCTCTACGAGCCTGATGAACGCCCGCCGTATGCGCTTGCCTTTGCCATCAGCGTACAACGGGCGATGCCCATGGCGCCCAGCCTGGTGCTGATCCCGACCATTATCATGCGGGCGGCAGAGCAGGACGAGACCTACCTGGCCTGGGCCATCTTCGCCATGTTGCTGGTCAACGCCGCGACGACGGTCTTGCAGACGCTCCGCCTCGGGCGCGTGGGCTCCGGCTATCCGCTCGTTATGGTGACCAGCAGTGCCTTCATCGGCGTGTGCATCAGCGCGCTCGGTGCGGGTGGGCCGTCCCTGATGGCGACCCTGCTGCTCGTGTCGGCAGGATTTCAGTTCGCGCTGGCCACCAATCTGTCCTTGCTGCGGCGCTTCATCACGCCGATGGTGACCGGAACGCTGCTGGTCCTGATTGCCGTCTCCATCATGCCGGCCATCTTTCGGATGCTGACCGCCGTGCCGGACGGGACGCCGTGGGCCGCAGCCCCGACGAGCGCGGCGGTCACCTTTGCCACGGTCGTGGCGCTCCTGCTGCGCGCCTCCGAGTGGTGGCGCTTATGGGCGCCGCTGATTGGGATCGCGCTCGGCTGCGTAGTAGCCGCATTGTTTGGCCTGTACGACCCGGCGCCGATACGGGCCGCGGCCTGGATTGGTTTTCCCCTGAACGCCTGGCCAGGGCTGGACCTGAGCTTCGGACCGGCCTTCTGGTCTCTCCTGCCCGCCTTCCTGTTTGTCATGCTGATCGGCACGACAGGCACCCTCGGCCATGCCGTCTCTACCCAGCGGGTCTCGTGGCGCCAGCCGCGGGCGACCGACCTCCGCCCAGTCCAGGGCGCGGTGGCCACCGTCGGCGTGAGCAATGTGCTGTGTGGCCTGGCCGGGACGATCCCGACCGGAACCGTCCCGTCGAGCGCCCCGTTTGTGGAGCAGTCCGGCGTGGCGGCGTGCCGGGTCACGGTGTGCGTCGGCATCGTCTTCTGTGTCCTGGCCTTTCTGCCCAAGGTGATGGCCGTGTTGATCGCCATTCCGAGCCCGGTGGCGGCCGCCTATCTGGCCGTGCTGTTCGGCCCCATCCTGGTCCAGGGCATGCAGCTGGCCCTCCAGAGCGGCAACGACTCGCGCAAGACGCTCATCATCAGCATGGCGGTGTGGGTCGGGATCGGCTTTCAGTCTCAGGCCATCTTTTCCGACTATCTAAGCGGAATGTGGGCGGTCCTGCTCGGTAACGGCATCACTGCGGGAGGGATCATGGTGGTGGGACTGACCGCCTTCATGGAGCTGACCGGTTCCCGTCGTCGGCGGCTCGAAATCGAGCTGGGGATCGCCAGCCTGCCCGAGCTGACGGAATTCCTGCGCGAGCTGGCCGCCCGCCTGAGGTGGAGCGAGGAGGCAACTCAGCGGCTGTACCTGATCGGCGAGGAGGCGCTGACGAGTCTGATCCAGCAGACGGAGGACAAGGCTGCGGAGCACGCCACACCGCGCCTGCGGGTGCTGGCCCGCCAGGACGGGGCGGCCGTGGAGTTGGAGTTCGTGGCTGCGGTGGGCGAGGAAAACCTTGAGGATCACATTGCGCTGCTTGGAGATCGGGTGGAGACGCCCGACGAGCGGGAGTTCTCGCTACGGCTGCTGCGCCACTTTGCCTCGTCCGTCCGCCACCAGCAGTACCACAACATTGATATCGTGACCGTGCGTGTGGACGGCGCGGGCTAGAGCCTGACCCCTAGCCCGAGTGGACGATCACGCCCTGGGCGGCGTCCGTATCGGGCTGGTCGGCCGGGAAGGCGATCGCCCGCAGCTCCTCGCCGGTCAGGGTTTCCTTGTCCAGCAGGGCTCGCGCGGCGTCCTTCAAGACCTGGGTCTTGGCGCGCAGCAGGGCGGTTACCCGCGCGTACTGGGCGTCGATGATGCGCCGGATTTCGGTGTCAATCGCCCGCGCGGTTTCCTCGCTGTAGTCGCCCGGACCCGGGCTCTGACCGTTTTGCAGAAACATCGGCTGCTGGTCTTGATCGAAGCTGATCTGGCCCAGCTGCTCGCTCATGCCGTAGGCTTTGATCATGTTCTTGGCGATGTCGGTGGCTTTGAGCAGATCGTCCCGCGCGCCGGTTGAGATCTCCTGGTAGATGATCTCCTCGGCGACCCGGCCGCCCAGGTACACGGCGATTTTGTTCTCCAACTCGGATTTGGTGATCACAAAGCGGTCTTCAGTCGGCAGCTGTAGGGTATAGCCCAGGGCGGCCACGCCACGCGGGATGATGGAGATCTTCTGGACCTCGTCGCTACCCGGCAGCGACAGGGAGACCAGGGCGTGGCCGATCTCGTGGTGGGCGACGCGCTCTTTTTCGGCCTGGTTGAGGACCCGGTTCTTTTTTTCCAGGCCGGCGATCACCCGCTCAACCGCCTCCTGTAGCTCGGGCAGACCGACCGAGTCCTTGCTCATGCGGACCGCCAGCAGCGCGGCTTCGTTGATGATGTTGGCCAGGTCGGCCCCGGCAAAGCCGGGGGTCATGGCCGCCACCACGTCAAGGTCGGCGTCCGGGTCGAGCTGTACATTGCGGGAGTGGACCTTGAGAATCTCCAGCCGCCCGATCTTGTCCGGCCGATCAACCACCACGTGGCGATCAAAGCGTCCGGCCCGCAGCAGCGCCTGGTCCAGAATTTCCGGCCGGTTGGTGGCGGCCATCAGGATCACCCCGGTGCGCTGATCGAAGCCGTCCATCTCGACCAGCAGCTGGTTCAGAGTCTGTTCGCGCTCTTCGTGGGAGACCGGGCCGACGCCCCGCGCCTTGCCCAGGGCGTCCAGCTCGTCGACAAAAATAATACACGGCGCCTTTTCCTTGGCCTGGACAAACAGGTCGCGCACCCGGGCCGCGCCCACCCCGACGAACATCTCCACGAACTCCGAGCCGCTGATCGAAAAGAACGGCACGCTGGCCTCACCGGCCACGGCTTTGGCCAGCAGGGTCTTGCCCGTCCCCGGCGGACCGACCAGCAGGATGCCCTTGGGGATTTTGCCGCCCAGCCGGGCGAACTTTTCGGGTGTCTTCAGAAAGGCGATCACCTCCTGGAGTTCGGTCTTGGCCTCGTCCACACCGGCCACGTCGTTGAAGGTGACCTTGACATCCTGCTCCATGTAGACCTTGGCCTTGCTCTTGCCAATCGACATGAAGCCGCCGCCCAGACCCTGTTTTTGGGCAAAGCGGCGCATGAAGAACAGCCAGATGCCGACGAACAGCAGCACCGGGACGATCCACGACAGGAAATCGCGCAGAAAGGTCGTCTCGATTTCCCCGGCATAGCGGATCCCGCTGGAGGCCAGTTTGTCGGCCAGGTCGGGTTCGACCCGAATGGTCACAAACTGCTGCGGCTGGCCTTCCAGGGGCCGCTTCAGCGTGCCCTGGATATAGTTGTTGGAGATCCGGATTTCTTCGATCAGATCCTCGTCAAGGTAAGCCTGGAACTGGCTGTAGGGAATCTGTTCGATCCGGGTGGCCTGGAGCCACAGGTTGTGCAGCAGAATCACCCCCCACAGAGCGATAAATACATACCAGATATTAAAACGGATCTTCTGGTCCATTTTCTTCATGGGCTAATTCTAAGGCTCCTGAGGGGGTGCATCAAGTCTCTGTGGCAGATAGCCGGCCCGAACGGGTCAGGTCGGGGCTGCGCGCGGCTCCGAGCAGGGCATTGATGTCCAGGGCTGCGGACAGGCTGTCGGCCAGCTCGTCGAGAGCCGTCTCGACGCTGACCTCGTAGTCCAGGCTTGAGGCGGTATGGCTGCGGATACGCTCCAGCCAGGCGCGACGGTAGCCGTCGTTGGCGAACAGACCGTGCAGGTAGGTGCCTTCGAGCCGCCCGTCCTGGCTGCGCGCGCCGTCGGCGCCGGTCTCAAGCTGAAACAGTGGCCGCTCCAGGGCTGGCCCCTGGGATTGACCCATGTGGATCTCGTAGCCGGCAACCGGGGCGTCGGTCAGGACGCAGCGTCCCCGGGCGGGGCGGACGGTTTTCTCCGCGATCATCGTGGTCTCAAGCGCGAACAGGCCCAGCCCGTCCACCGAACCGCCCGGGCCGTCCACCCCGGCCGGATCGTGGACGTGGCGGCCCAGCATCTGGAATCCGCCGCACAGCCCCAGCACCCGGCCGCCGCTTCTGACGTGGGCCATGATGTCATGGTCCCAGCCCTGGGCACGCAAAAAGGCCAGATCGCCGATGGTCGATTTGGTGCCGAACAGGATGATGACATCCACGTCACGCGGAATCGGTCGTCCGGGCGGCACAAAGCTGAAATCGACCTGCGGCTCCAGGCGCAGCGGGTCGGCGTCGTCAAAGTTGGCGATGCGGGACAGCATCGGGGCGGCAATCCGAACCCGTCCGGGCTGCGTCGGGTAGAGCTGGGGCAGGGGTACGGCGTCTTCGGCCGGCAGGCGCGAGGCGGCCGCAGTCCAGGGGATGAGGCCAAAGCACGGCCAGCCGGTACGCTGCTCAATGACTGCAATGCCGGCCTCGAACAGGCTCGGCTCACCCCGGAACTTGTTGACCGCAAAGCCGACGATCAGGGC
>JAAXHF010000637.1 GCA_012271025.1 Deltaproteobacteria bacterium
AGCAGGATCAGGACGATGCCGACGACTTCTACCCGGCGGTCCTGGCTGCCGGGCGCCATGCTGGCACACAGGTTGCCCTGCCCGAGGCCTGGGCCCCGCACTTCATGTACGTGAACCGCGGCCTATTTGAGCAGGCCCAGCTACCGTTGCCGGACTACACCTGGACCTATGACCGCTGGTTCGAGGCGGCGGCACGACTCACCGATGCGGAGGCCGACCCGCCCATCTGGGGTGCGCTGTATTCGACCTGGTACCCATCCTTGCTCCAAACCCTGTGGGCCTGGGGTGGCAGCCTGCTCAGTGCCGATGGCCAGCGGTGCGCGCTGGACTCCCAGCCGACGGTAGCTGCCTTGCAGTGGATCGCCGATCTATGGCTCAAGCACCGCGTCGCGCCATCACTGGCTGATCTGAGGCGCCTGCGCGGAATCTGGTTCTCGTTGTTCCCGACCGGCCGGTTCGGACTAATGCCACATTTCTACCTCACGCCAAACATCGCCTGGTTGGTGGAACGGGATAGCGGCGCGCGGAAAACCCCTGGCATTGACTGGAGTGTGCGGGAAAATCCCGCACTCGACTGGGCGGTCACGACGGTGCCCATTGGTCCTGCCGGCCGCGAGACTTCTTCCTGGCCGGAGAGCTACAGCATCGCAGCTAGTACCGCCGATCCTGATGCTGCCTGGGAATGGCTGAAGTTTCTGACGAGCGCGGCGGGCTTTGCAGCGGCGGGGTCCCCGACTGGGTGGGTTGCCTCAATACCTGAGGCGCGACGCCTTGACCTGCTTGAAGTACGCGGCGTTATGATGCCGGCTCGCCAATCGCTGGCCGATCACCCCCTGTTACAGCAGGATGCCTGGCTGACCGAGCGTGGCGTTCTCCCCGCCTTTATCGAGACGGCCAAAACCCTACGTCCCCCGCAGCATATCCCCAACTACGGCGAGGTGCTTCCAGCGATCTGGGACGGTTGCCAACCGATCTGGGCAGGCACGCAAGACGCTCGGCGAGCCATGGACGATCTGGTGCCGACGATCAACGCTCTGCTTGCGAAAACCCCGTAACGCTCACCGAGTGCCAGTGTCGCAGTGGGACCTAAGCCTGGCCCCGGCCGGTTCTCAAAGGCTGCCCCACCCCGAACGAGGGGACGTGTAAGACTTGCCCCTATCCTGCCATGGGGGTTCGGGAACTCGCCGCCAGGACGGGGTTGAGCGTTGCGACCGCCGCGCGAGCCAACGGACGACGCAGCCCTCGTGCGCCGGCTGCAAACCGGTACGCGCGAGCAGGCCCACGCGGCCTTTCAAGTCCTGGTCAAGCGGTACCAGCAGCGGTTATTCCTGCACTTGGCGGCCAAGGGTCTTACCCACCCGGAGCAGCAAGATGTCGCCAACGAGACCTGGGAACGCGCTTGGCAGCGCATCGGCGAATTCGAGTACCGCGGCATCGGCATCTTTGCCTGGCTCCGCGCGATTGCCAACCATGTGGCCCAAGAGCACTTCAAGCGCCGTTTCTTCGGCTCCACGCTCGGCGCGGCGCAATTCGAGCTGGCCGATCCTGCTGCCGACGATCCCGAGGCTTCCGTCCTCCAACGGCTCACCGTGCAGGAGCGCCGGGCGATACTCCGGCAGGTGCTCGCCACCGCGCCCCGGGATTACCGCATCGTCATCCAGGCCTACTT
>JAAXHF010000084.1 GCA_012271025.1 Deltaproteobacteria bacterium
GTCCAATATTTTCTTTAGGTTCCTCTTTTGCCGTATCGAGAGCACGAGGCACTGGCTGAAAATTCCTGTGATACTGCTGGTCAATGTTCGCCAAACCGCAGGTTTCCGTGCAAATGCCTCCGCTGGTCCTTCTAGAGCAGTTTTCGTAATGACGTAGCGGGGCGAGCCGGAATGCTGAAGAGAAGCCCCGCAGGCGGTGCCGAAGAGTGCCCTCCTGCACGCTACACTACGGTAGAAACTGCTCTAGGCCACCTTGAGCCGCTTTGCAGAGACCAGAGAGTCATACGCTATCCGCCTCTGACAGTGTTGGCGGTCGCTCTTAGCGGGCCTCCTCGGTCGGCGGCGCGGCTGCGGGTTGGGCATTGACCTCAAAGACCAGATGGCCGGCCCGTTCCTGAGCCGCAACGCGCGCGGCGACCAGGGGCGTGAGCTGGATGGGCCGATGAGCGGGAAATTTGTCCGGGTAGAGCCGCGGCCACAAATAAAACTGGTCGGGCCGTGACACGTCGGCATAGGTCTTGTACGGACTCACGAGCCAGCCCCGGCGCAGGAACTCGGGGCTGAAATACGTCTTCCAGTCAGACAGCCAGTCCCTCTTTTTATGGTAGTCGTGGACACCAGCCGTCAGCAGATCGAGGTCGGTCCGCCAGAACAGAAAAACGAGCGGGGTGTAACCGAGTCGTCCGTCCTCCGGGTATTCCAGGCGCGCCAGACGCTCCGAGACCAGCAGGAGATGCCCTTCTCGATCATACTGCTCAACCCGCAGCGGATAGAAGACCTCCGTATCGATCCAGTACAGCAGCTTGCTGCAATAATAATCGGGTAGCCACTCGGAGCGGGGCAGCGCCTCCACCACATACGTCTCCACCCCGCCGTCCGGTCGATAGGCCGGGTAGCCTTCTCCCATCATTTTTATCTGGGTGGTGTCTTGGTCGTACGATGAGCCGTCCGGCCGGGTGAGCGTAATCGTTGGCCGTGTATCGGGAAAACGGACGGTGTCGTACAACACATCCGTCCCGATCAGCTGCCAGGAAAATTCCCACGGGTCCCGTCCCTGGAGATCGTCAAACGTTTGGGCGTCATTCAGGAAACGGGTCTCCCGCCGCGGCTGCGGCTGGCGACGAATACGGCGCTGGGCCGGGGTGTAACTATAGCGGTCTTGCTTCTTGGTGAATGTTCGATCCGTCCGATACTCCATCCACAAGCTCTGGCGTCCATCTGCCGCCGGAGGATTGGTGAACTGGAGCAATCCTCGCATATACTCCTGGCCGGCCGGCAGCCGCATCAGCGCTCCTCCGTCCGCGGGATGGTAGAGGATGGCGGTATTGTTCTTGAGGGTGCCCAGGATGTGGCCATCGGCCGTCATGCTCTGCACGACGCTGAGCCAGATGTGCGAGAAGCGCGGTCGGGGGGCATCAAGATCAAAGGCCAGATAGGCCAGTTCTTCGGCGGTGTAGGGGGGGGAGAACGGATACGCTTCGGCGGGCAGGTAGGGAATCTGGGCATCACGTGGGGTGGTGGCGCGCAGGTCCAGCCTTTGCCGTGCTTGGGCCGACAGCTCGTCGAGGGGTTTCCAGGTTTTAGCTGGAGATTGGGCCGGGACGGCAGACGCCCAGCCAAGGCCATACACCATCAGGATGACCGACCGGAGCACCAGCCTGGCTCTGGGGGAGGACGGATGAAGAGACATTGGAAGCGCGCCCGTATCCGCCTCAGTGTTCCAAGTGGAAACGCACGTGGCACCGTCCCTCGTGCAACGCGCTCGTGACCCCGTCGGCAGAGCGACTGATGAGAAAGGCCGACAGGCGAGCCACAGCGGTGTCGTCGGACAGAATTTCGTCGGGTGTGGGGGGACGCGCGGCCGAAAACTCCAGCAGCGTCCCCTTATACCAGAGGTCAAGATCCAGATTGAACTCGTCGAAACTGACCTCGACCGTTACGGTTCCCTCTGCCAGGCCGGCATTGGCCACGCCCTCGAAAAATTCGTTCAGTATCGTTCCCCCACGATAGATGACATCCTGACGGGCTCCCCAGGCTGCCCCGCAGCTTTCCATGAAGGCGATCACTTTGTCAGGAGAGTCGACGCCGGGCACAAACACAAAGGAGCGGCGGACAGCAATGCCGATCCGAAACAGGAGATTGAGCCCGATAGCCACCAGCAGGGTGACAGACAGGGGAGAACTGAACAGGGGAGTCAGCTGGGCTGGGACTTGCGCATAGACCTGGGGCAGGACGTTCACACTCAGGCCGAACAGGAGCGAAATGCCCACCACAAAAGTCTTCCGGCCATCCAGCATCCGAGACGAGATGAGCTGGATGCCAGCAATAATCATGAAGCTGGCCGTGAAGATCAACAGCGCTCCCATCACCGGGGTGGGCATCAGCGCGAACACGGTCGCCACTTTCGGCAAGAACGCGCAGCCAATCAGCAGGCTGCCGGCCGCAAAGGCGATGCGGCGGCTTGTCGCCCCGCTGGCCAGAGAGACCGCGATGTTGGTCGAAGACGTCGATTGTCCGACCCCGCCCAGGAGTCCTGCGGTGATTGTACCAATTGCCTCGGCCAGGAGCCCACGGCTGATGGAGCCCATGTTGGGTCGTTTCCACTCCGCATCGTTGGCTTTCTGACACACCGTCAGGTCCCCAACAGATTTCAGCGCGGAGGCGAGCCCGGTCAGCAGGAAGGGGGCCAGGAGCGTCAGCTCAAAGGACCAGCCCAGCGCCCCGACACGGGGAGCGGCGAGCACCGGGGCCGCGTGCAAGGATTGCAAATCGAGAGCGGTCAGCACACCGCCCATATAGGCGGTAGCATATCCAGCGCTCAGCCCGATCAGCACACCATAGAGGCGCCAGGCGCCCTGGCCCCAGACGCTGAGCCCCACCATAATGGCCAGCGTCAGGCCGGCGACCAGGAGTTCTCGGCCCTCTGAGACAGGGTCGGTGGCCGTGATTCCGACAAAGCCTGACACCGCTATGGGGAGCAGCGACAAGCCAACGATCACCACAACGAGTCCCACTATCTCCGGCGGAAAGATCGCCCGTAAGCGCGGCAGAACCCGGGCAAAGAGCGCTTCGAAGCACCCGGCGAGGACGGTCATCCCCAACATGAGGGACAGGCCGCCGGTCTGGGCCGCCAAGAGGGAGGCGGGCAGGTAGGACGGGCCGCACACGTGCGGACACAGGTATCCAGAGCCGACCGGCCCGGTGCGCAGGGCCTGCAACATCGTTCCTATGCCGGCGACGAGCAGGGACACTTGGACCAGCAGCTCGGCTTGTCCAGTGGTTCCGCCGATCCCCCGGACAATCGCGACGGCGAAGACCGAGGCACCGCAGACCACAACAAGGTGTTGCAGGCCGAGGACAAAGACGACCGAGGGGCTCGGCGTGTCGTCCACTCCGTAGATCAGGTTTGCCGGTTTCCGGGCCATCTGTCCCCTTCCTCACGCACTCCCCTCTCTGCCTTTCGCTAGCGCTTCCCTCCCGAACCGCTCGATGGCTTCCAGGGTCTGGTGCACGTCGTCCCAGGTCGTGGTGTGGTTGAGGATGCACAGCCGCAGCGAGAATGTCCCCCGCAGACTCGTCGACGAAACGAACGCGGGGTCTTCCCAAAAGACACGGGCCAAGACATTCCTGTTGATCTTTTCCACGGCGGCCTCGTCGAGATCGGCGCCCGGCGGCTCGATCCGAAAGCACACGATCCCCAGCGACGCCGGATTCGTGATGGCCAGGATCGGGCTCGCCCGGACGTAGGCTTCTGCCCGGGCGGCCAGCTCCATCCCCTGCGATACGGCCCGTCGGAACGCAGCCATCCCAAAGGTCTGGACCGACATCCAGACCTTCAGCGCCCGAAACGAGCGGCTCAGTTGCAGGCTGCGGTCCGCGAAGTTGGGATGGTTTGCGCCCCACACCGAGTCTTGGAGCACGTCGTGGTGGAGGGCGAAGACGTTCTCCAGCCTGCTGGCGTCCTTCACCAGCAGGCAGCCTGCCTCGTAGGGCTGGAAGAACCACTTGTGGGCGTCCAGCCCAATCGAATCGGCGCGTTCAATCCCGGCCAAGAGCCTTTTGCCGGCCTCGGTCACGCTCGCAAAGCCGCCATAGGCGGCATCGGCGTGCAGCCAGATGCCTTCCGCCGCACAGTAGTCCGCCATCGCTTCGAGCGGATCGATAGCTCCGGTGCTGCTCGCTCCGGCGTTTGCGCATACTGCGATGGGATTGAAGCCTGCGGCGCGATCCTCGGCCACGGCACGCGCGAGCGCCTCCATGTCCAGGCGGAAGTGCCGGTCACTTGGAACCGTGCGCACGCACTCCGGGCGCACGCCGATGATCATCGCCCCACGGCTGAGCACGCTATGGCTCTGGTCGCTCATGTACACGGTCGCCCGCTCGGGAGAGCCGGCCGCTTCCCGCGCCGCGACAAGGGCGTCGATGCTGGCCGCCGAGCCACCGCTGGTGAAAAGCCCGCCCGCGCTCTCGGGGTAGCCGAGCCAGCGCCGAATCCAGTCAATGACGACCAACTCAAGCTGACTCGGCCCGCTCGCGACCAGCCACGTGACCGTGTTGATGTTCCACCCGGCGGCCAGAAAGTCGGCCAGCACACCGGGCCACGTGGGAGAGGATGGAATAAACCCGAAGAAACGGGGGTGGTCGTGTTGCACGGCCAGCGGGAGGATCTGGCGCGCGGCTCGTTCAAGAACTGCCGCCGCCGGCCGGCCGACCTCGGGCGGGTCCTCCATCAGTTGCTTCTCAAGCTCTTGGCGGAAATCTCCCTCCCAGGCACCTTTTTCGGGCAGGTTCTCGATCCGCTCCACCAAGAACTCCGCCGCCTGATGGGCGAGGTCACGCATGAGTGCGGGCGCCATCTGGAGGCCCTCAGCCACCCCCGACTCATTTGAGGCGGCTGCTCCTTCTTCTTTTCTCGCACCAGGTTCTGCCATGGCTTTCCCTCTTCTGCGCCCTCACGCGTCACCGACCTCGTTCGGCTGCTGACTCTCCCCTCTTCTCCTACTTTTGGGTAGTGTCTCATGTTGAAGATTTTGGCCAGGGCAAACGGGGCAGAGCACACTCTCACATTCCCTCTCAGGCATCGGGCTCTCCTCTCGGCACCCGTGCCCGACACGGACGCGCGCACGGGGTGCCATCGGCCCTCCCTACAAGATTGCCCGCCGTTTGTCACTACCAAAATTGGTGGACCGAGTGCTCCCGCTCCTGCCTCCGCACTTAAGGCAGGAGCAGCGTTCACGATAATCGAAAGCTCTCGGACGGGAGGGAGGGGCGTGCCGAACGCGGCGGAGAACGAAAGGCAAAGTGAGACACTACCGCAGGGCGGCGGCGGAGCCCAGTGCGCAGCGGCCACAGCCTGGTGGCAAAGCCGGGGCAATCAGGTTGTGTACAACAGAGTGCATATCCTACTACACAGAATTCCCCCACCCTTTTTGCCAGGGAAGCGAGGCTCAAAACCGCGCGGCCTGAAGCCGCCGGTACGCGGCCGTGCCGGTGAGCGCCAAGTTCTCGGCCGCGAGATCCACGGGCGTCTCGCCAGCCGCGTCCTGGGCGGTGGCATCCGCTCCCCGGTCCAGGAGCAGCTCCACCACCGCTGGCGTCGGGTTCTGCGCTGCCGCCCAGTGCAGGGGCGTGCGGCCCGTCTCGGTACGCGCCGCCACATCCGCTCCTCGGTCCAATAACAGCGCCACTACCGCTGGCGTCGGGTTCTGCGCTGCCGCCCAGTGCAGGGGCGTGCGGCCCGTCTCGGTGCGCGCCGCCACATCCGCTCCTCGGTCCAATAACAGCGCCACTACCGCCGGCGTCGGGTTCTGCGCTGCCGCCCAGTGCAGGGGCGTCCCGCCGCCTGTGGTCTGTGCCGCCACATCCGCTCCTCGCTCCAGCAGCAGGCCGATCACCGCCGGTCGGCCGCGCCGCGCCGCCCAGTGCAGGGGCGTCCCGCCGATCATGTCACGCGCCGCCACATCCGCTCCCCGCTCCAGGAGTAGACCGATCACCGCCAGCCGACTATTCCCCGCTGCCGCTACGTGTAAAGGCGTCAGACCATCCGGGGTGCGCGCCGCCAGATCCGCCCCCCGCTCCAGGAGATCGTGCACCTCGGCCGGCGTCGCTGCCGCGATCCACGCCGCGTCTAACAACGATTGGCCCCACGCCGGCCACGCCCCGCCCGCCAGCAGACACAGGACGAAGAGGCAAGGATGCAAGAAGCGACGCATACTGAAGATTTTTCGGCCTGCTCGCCCGTTCACCCGCGATTCATTCGGCCGGACCTGGCCAGCCTCGCCCGTAAGTCCCTCGTTTCTCAAGACAGGGGCAGGAGCTGTGCTGCCCCTGCTTCCACAGACGCTCAACAGAGCGCTAACACCAGCCTACCCTCCCTGCTCGCGTCCGGCCGCTCGCATTCGGCACGCCAAGTCTCGAGCAGGTTCCTGAACAGAGCCCGAGGGAGATAGCTCCAGAAAGATTGCCCCTTGGCAGCAAAGACCGGGTCCGTCGGTGTACCCCCATGCCGGTGATGAATAAACACATGTTCGGTTTGGTAGTGCGCAAACGCGATCGAGCTCAACATCATGTGCCCGAATCTCCTGACAGTTCCGCGAACTTGTCTCCAATCAGTAAAGCGTTCCACCAACCGTCTCTTTCCTCAGACAGCCCCTCAGGGTGGAGCCGCCCGTGGGTTCCGAGAGAGTAGGGGCAGCCCGCGACCATACGCCATTCCGTTTTCTCTGTCACTACCCAAATGGGTAGGGTTGCCACAAAAAGCGGTGTGGCTTCAAGGCTGCCTGGCAGGCGCGCTGCGGCCGCGTCCTGCCTATCTGGTAGTGGACCGTGAAGGAAATATAGGGAGTCTGCTCGCAGAAATCTCTACCCATTTAGGCAGGATTCCTACCAAAATGAGGGGTAGGCTGGATTCTTGGGGGAGAGCAGCCCCGCCTCTGCACCCGCGATTGATTCAGTCGCGCGCGGCCGGCCTCGGCCCGTCAGATCCTGATTCTCTGACACCGCGTCTCGACCACGCCGGCGGCTATGTCCGATACGGGGTGATATGTCAAGCTTGGGAGAGGAGCAGGGGCATAACAGTGTTTATGTCCACAAAGCAAGCGCCGACCGCCAGCGCCCATCACAATGGTTATCACCGACGCTCAAGGGCGGACTGTGGTCGCCCCGGCCGTCATGCTCCGGCCTCCCGGCCCTGGAGCTTATCTTTGCTGAGCTTCCATGTAGCTGCGCAATACCGCGTTGATCCGCGTCTGGTAGCCCCGGCCCTGTGCCTTGAACCAAGCCAGCACGTCAGTGTCTAAGCGCAGGGAGATCGCTGCCTTGGCAGGGGGTATGACCACGGTGGCCTGCGCCCAGTCGAAGTCCCCCTCTGCCGACTCCCTGGCCGGCTCCTGACCGGCAGCGCGCTCCCGCCGCAGCCGTGGCCAGTCGGTTTTGGTCTTATCCTTCCGAAGGGTCGCTTCCCTCAGTGACATGCTGGTAATAGTTTTGTCTTTCATTGCGCCGCGCTCTCCTTGCGGTGATGACTCGACAGCCGCCGTCTCGGACTGTGTAGATCACCGTCATTTCGATGCCGTCGACCAGACCGACCGCCAGCCACCGGGACTCCCCCCGCTGGACTGAGGGCACGGTCAGGACAGGGCCGGCAAAAATCCGGATGGCATCAAGAAAATCGATCCCTCGCCTCCCTCAAATCTCCTGCCGCTTGTCTTCATCCCATTGGAAGGTCTGAAAGAGCGGTGTGTCTCGCGCCATTCTTGTCTCTCAGAGACCGGTTGCCTTCTTGCCAATACAATTGTATATACTGTCCAGGAAACCGCAAGCGCTGAGCTGGGTCCCAGAAGGGCATGATTCGGATAAACGCCATGTTACCGGCCTTCAAGGAAGCCGCCAGCTCATTGGGGTCCAGAGATTCTCCCGCGTCGGCAGGTTTGGATGCGTAGGGCGGATGTGTCGGCTTACACCTACGGCGAAGCCGACCTACGGGACTCTTAAAATCAATGGCTTATAGAATGGTCACAAAAGTGAAAGAAGCCTGCGCGCGCTGGACTTTGTTCTGTATCGTACTGAATAACATGATAGGATAATGGAACGTCCTTGACTCTCCCAAAAAGGTCTCGGTATGAACTGGCAGGAAGCCTGCAACCGGCCCGAGTTGCAAAACTTACCCTATAAAATCGAGCTTGACGCGCGAGGGAGGATCGTCATGTCTCCCAGCAAGGTCTCCCATTCTGCACTCCAGGGGGAGATTGTCGCGCTCCTGCGCTTGCACAGAAATGACGGAAAAATCCTTACCGAATGTGCGGTCCAGACGCCTCAGGGCACAAAGGTCGCCGATGTGGCCTGGGCCTCAAGAGAGACGTACCACAAGATAAAAGACGAAGCCGAATGCTCGGTCGCTCCAGAAGTCTGTGTCGAAATTCTGTCTTTGAGCAATACCGAAGAGGAAATCGAGGAGAAAAGAGCCTTATATTTTGCAGCCGGAGCACGTGAGTTCTGGCTGTGCGACCAGGACGGCAAAATTGCCTGTTATGACCGCTCAGGAGCACCTTCTCGTTCTGTCCTGTTTCCTGATTTTCCGCCAGAAATCGACCTGGACGCCTGACATCATCTCAGCCGAGCGTGACCGCCCTCGGCCCGTAAGTCCCTGATTTTCCTAGACCCGTTATCGACCGCTGAGCCCGCTACGTCCGATACCGGCCAAAGTGTCAACTTCAGGGCTCAGCAGTCCCGCTAAGGACTCGATGCTGAGCGTCTGAATGCGGTGACCCCAGCCATGCCAGGACGGCTGCCATGGCCATGGTCAGCCGGTCGTAGAGCCAGCCGCTGAAGTGTGCGCGGTGGCGCGCAAACGCTTCGTCAAGCGCCGACTTCGGATAGAATCGACCCTGGGCGACGACGGCTTCCAGAGTCGAGAGGGCGGCCAAGTCCCGGGTGGGATCTTCACGGAAGAGGAGGAAATCTGCCGGGGCGTCGGCCTGGAGTGTCCCGAGTTCGGACACGCCCAGGAATTCCCCGGCCCAGCGCGCCGCCGCCACCCAGGCTTCCTCAGGCGTGAGACCAGCTTCTACCAACAGGCGGAGTTCCCCGTGAAGGCTTGCGCCCGGGACAACAAACGACAGGGGCGTGTCGCTTCCTGCATGGATGCGAACCCCGGCTTTGTGCAGGCGCCGGACCGTTTCTTTCATCTGCGGCAGCGCCTGGCCGAGGCTTGCATAGGCGGGCAGAAAAGCGTCGAGCGGTCGCCAAAAGACTGCGCAGTACCAGCGCGGCAACAACTGCGCCGCAGGGTCATCGAGCAGCCGCGCATAGTCGAGCGACCGCGCCGCCTGAGCCCACATGAAAAGGGTGGGCGTATGAACCAGTTGCTGCTCCACCGATGTCTGCACAATGAAGTCAATCCGCGTTGCATCGAGATCCCGCCAGGACGCTGCCCACGCCCCAAGCCGCACCGCCGCGCTTGCGTCCGGGTCGTCTTCGTGCAGCGGGACTCCGGTCAGATGCTGAACGTCGTTCAGGCCGGCTGCTTCAAAGGGGACGGCAAAAGGAATATGCCCGGCAACCGGCAGGTCATGCCGCTGCGCCGCGTGACGGATCGCAGTGAGGACATTCGTGGAGAGGGACCAGTACACTTTCACACAATCGACGCCCGCTGCTGCGACTTCATCAACCGCTTTTCGGGCTGCGGCCGGGCTGCCGACAGGCCAATGCAAGGGAGAGAAGGGAGGGTCGCCATCGAGAATAGGGCCGCAGGCAAAGAACCGTGGTCCGGGGTACGCGCCATCCAGGACCTTTTGTCGCTGCGCGACAGGCGTTGTATCGAAACGTCCGGTGTCGCGCACTGCGGTGACCCCATGCATGAGAAAGAGCAGCCCGAAGAGTTCCCACTCGCCGGCCACATTATGCACATGCATGTCGATCAGGCCGGGCAGCGCGTAGGCGCCGGCAAAGGGGGTGGTCGCCTCGGATTCCCTGCCGGCAGGGGCATCAGCCGCAATCGACGCAATCCGTCCGTCCTGAACCGTGAGAGTCTGTCCGGCTCGCCGGTCAAGCCCCGGGTTCAGCACAGTCACATCGGCAAACACCAGCCGCTCCTGGCGCGGAACCGCAATCGGTGGAGGCTGGAGTATGAACCATCCCCCCGCCGCGAGCAGCCCGAGGAGAACCCCTGCGACAGCCACAACCGTGAGGATACGCCGTATCATTCGGTGTCCGGTCTGCCGTCTTTCCCGATTCTCCGCCAGAAATCGACCTGGACGCCTGACACAAGCTCGGCTGAGCAGGGCGGATGCGCGGAGCGTCATCCGACGAGTACGGTCGTGTCGGCTTACGCCTACGGCTAAGCCGACATACAAGACCGACTCATGCTCAGTGCAGGCTCGGCATGACCTCCCTGGCAAACAGCTCCATCGACTGCTGGCTCTTGGCCGGGTCCAGGCCGGGCAGGTGCATGCCCATGACAATATGGGTCGTGCGGATGGCGGCGGTCATGCGTGCGAGTTCGCCGCCGACCTCTTCCGGCGTGCCGACGATGGGCGCGCCAATGAGCTGATCGGTGACATTGCGCAGCTCTGAGGCAGGCGGCAACTGGGCGAATTTTTCGGCGCCGGCAAAGTCCTTGGCCTCGGCCAGCCAGCGGCCGTACCAACTCAACATGTAGTGCAGGTGGTCCTGGACATTGTCCCAGGCCTGATCGCGGCTCTCGGCGACATGCACCCAGCGGAGCTGGGCGGCGTGAAAATCCTTGGGATCATGGCCGTGGGCGCGGAGCGCCGCATCGTAGGTCTCCTGTGCGGTCGGGTCCGAGGTGCCCAGGAAATGGCAGCCCATGCGGCCGGCCCGCTCCACGGCTTTCTTCTGCCCGGCTCCGATCCAGATCGGCGGGTGGGGCGTTTGGGCCGGTTTGGGCACCAGACTGATGTTCTTCAGCTCGTAGTGTCGGCCCTGGTAGGAGAACGGGTCCTGGGTCCACATGCCCCGAATGACCTCAATGCCTTCTTCCAGCCGCGAGGCGCGCTCTTTGCGAGGAATGCCGTAGCCTGCAAACTCGGACGGGGCATAGCCCTGGCCAAAGCCCATATCGAAGCGGCCGTTGGAGATGACATCGACGGTGGCCGCGTCTTCGCCGACCCGCACCGCGTTGTGTAGGGGCAGCAGCAGCAGAAAGGTCCCGATCCGCACCCGGCTGGTCAGGGTTGCAATCGCGCCGGCAATCGGCAGCAGGGACGGCGAGTAGCCGTCCTCGGCAAAGTGGTGCTCGGTCAGCCAAACCGTGTCGTAGCCGAGTTCTTCGGCGATCTGGGTCTGTTTGAGCTGTTCGGCATAAAACTCGGGAAAGGGCTTGCGCCACTGGGGGGGATTACGAAAGGGAAACAGCAGGCCAACGTCCATGACATTCTCCTTTATTTTGGGGGTGCTCCCGCAGGCCTCAGCCGCCGAAATAACTCTTGGGGTTCTCGACCGTCATGGTCTGAATCGTGCCCTCACTGACCCCGGCTCGGCTCAGGGTCGGAATGATGTTCTTCAGAATGTGGCTGTAGTTGTTGTTGGGACAGGCCGCCACAAAGTCGTCCCAGGTCTTGCTCGGCCGGCCCATCAGGCAGTGCACGGCGTCGTGGGACAGCATGACCCGGTCATAGCCGACCGCCAGCAGACCGATCAGCGAGGCCAGGCGCATCTTGTCCGGGGCGATCACGTCGATGCCGAAGCGGTCAAAGCCCAGCCACGCCCCGCGCTCCAGGATGTCGAAGTAGTAGCGCATGTCGCCGACCCCGCAGGCGTGCCCGATCAGCACCCGGTTGAAATCCACCCCTTCCTCCTCGAAGACGTCCAGCGTCTCGCGGCCGAACGGACCGAGTTCGTCGTTGTGGCACAGAATCGGCACCCCGGTCGCGGCGTGGGCCCGGGCCGCAGCGCGCAAACAGGTTTCCTCGTGCTTGCCCAAGGTCGTGGCGGTCTCGGTCATGCCCGGAATGCCGCCGGTGGCGGTCTTGATCAGGCCGGCCTTGATGCCCGTCTTATTCATGCCCTCGGTGATCTCGCGGACGTAGACTTCGGCAATATCGTCGGCCGCCAGGCTGCGGAAGTGGGGCGGGATGCCCAGCGCCTCGTTGTACAGCCCGGTCGCCATGATGACGTTCAGGCCGGCCTTGTCGGCGCATTCCGCAGCAAACTCGGGGTCGCGGCCCAGCTCCATGGGGCACGGGTCGACGAACGAGGTGACGCCCAGGGATTTGATCTCTTGCAGTTTTTCGACCGCCCCGGCGAGTTCTTTTTTGCGATCAAAACGCCAGTTGTCCCACTCGTAGCCGGGAAAGCCGACGGTCAGATGCTCGTGGATCAGGGTGAAGCCCAGATCGTCCGTCGTCTTGTCGCCCAGAACGGTTTGCACCTTTGCCATACTGTCTGCTCCTTTCGTCGAATCGCTCCCTGTCAAAGCATACCCCGGTGTGTATCGCAAGGCGCAGGCCCCGTCCTTGCCGAGGGGCGAGGGGACGGCCATAATGCGGGCCACACATTACACGAACTCAGGAGTAGAGCGTATGCCAGACACGACCGAGCGCCAGCAGCGTTTCCTCGATATTGCCGCCGCCCACGCCGAAGACTTCAAAACCCGCGTTGCCGAGCATGACCGGGACAGCAGTTTCCCGCATGAGAATGTCGCGGCGATGAAGGCCTCCGGCTACACGGCGATGCTCGTGCCGGAGGAACTCGGCGGGGGAGGGGGGCTGCCGCGGGACTTCACCCTGAGCCAGGAACGCCTGTCCCAGGGCGACCTGCCGATGGCCATTGCGGTGAATATGCACCACATTGTCGTCGGTCTGCTGGCCGACCTGTGGCGCATGAACCAGCGTGGACAGGGACCCCAGCTCGAGGCCATTGAACCGCTGCTCAGGGCGACGGTCAGCGACACACTCATCTTCTGCGGGCCGGTCAGCGATCCCCGGATGAACAGTTCGGTCGGCTTTGCCGGGATCAACGACACGACCCGGCGGGCGACCAAGGTGGACGGCGGTTACCGGATCACCGGCCGCAGCGGGTTTGGCACAATGTCGGCGGGGGCGGATTATGTCCTGACCACGGCCCGCTATGACGACCCGGATACGGGTCCCCAGTGCCTGCTGTGTTTCATGCCCGCTGCGGAAGACGGTATCCAGGTGCAGACCAACTGGGATACCCTGAGCATCCGCTCGTCACAGAGCAACGACGTGGTCTGGGACAATGTGTTTGTCGGTGACGACGCGGCCGTCCTGCGTCCGTCCCAGACCTGGGACGCGCTGGCCAATATCACGGCCTCGTGGTGGGTCGCCTCGGGCCCGGCGTGCTATCTGGGTCTGGCCCAGGCCGCCCGCGATTACGCCATGGACTGGGTGGCGGGACGCCGTCAGGAGCCGTTCGATCAGCCCATGACGCATTATCCGAGCAACCAGCTGTTGGCGGCCGAGATGGAGATCGGGCTGCGCGCGGCGCGGGCCATGCTGTACGACGCGCTGGCCGCCCACGACGCGCTGGAGCGGCGCATCGGGGACGATCTGATCAACCTGATCGCCTGCTACCAGTTTGTGATGGAGAGCAGCTTTCAGATCGTGGATAAAGCCATGCGCATGGTCGGCGGGGCGGCCCTGTTCAAAAAGAACCCGCTGGAGCAGATGTACCGCGACGCCCGGGCCGCCATCATTCACCAGCCGTTTGCCGGCATGGAGGGCAAGGCCCTGCTGGGGCGGCGTACCTTCGGGCTGCCGGTCTACACCCAGCCACGTTTTGTGTGACAAGAAACCCATTCACAAGGAGAACGCCATGGCAGACACGACAGCGGTGGTCAGCGCCGCACGAGAGAAGGCCCGCAAGGTTGCCCCCAAGCTCATCGAGCTGAGCGAAAAGGTCGTCTACGGCGATGTGTGGGAGCGCAGCGGTTTGTCCAAACGTGACCGGAGTCTGATTACCGTCGCGTCGCTGATGTCGATGTACCGGCCCGAGCAGCTGCGCCTCCACCTGCAACGCGCCCTGGACAACGGCGTCACCCAGGAAGAAATCGGAGAACTCATCACCCACTTGGCGTTCTACTCCGGCTGGCCGACGGCGATGACCGCAGCCACGATCGCCAACGAGGTGTTTGACGCCAGAGACTGAGCCCGGCATTGCCCGGCAGGGGGAGGCTGTCATGCAGGTCGGTTTTATCGGACTGGGGACCATGGGGGCGAGGATGGCCGCCCGCCTCCAGCGGGCTGGCTATCGGCTGTGCGTTCACGACCTCCGCCGTCAGGCTGCCGAGCCGCACCTTGCCGCAGGTGCGGTCTGGGCCGAGTCTGTCCGGCAAGTCGCGGAGGAATCGGAGTTGGTCTTCACGTCGCTACCCACCCCGGCCGATGTCGAGCAGGTTGCTCTGGGTGAGCAGGGTCTCCTCAATGCCCTGCGGCCCCACAGCGCCTATTTCGATCTTTCGACCAACGCTCCCGAGGTCGTGCGGCGTCTCCACGCGGCGTTTGCCGAGCGTGAGGTGCACATGCTGGACGCCCCGGTGAGCGGTGGGCCGCGCGGGGCTGAGACGGGCCGGCTGGCCATCTGGGTCGGTGGAGACCGGACTATTTTCGAGCGCTACAAACCGCTGCTCGACGCGATTGGCGATCAGGCCCGCTATGTTGGCCCGGTCGGCTCGGCCACGGTCGCCAAGCTCGTCCACAACTGCGCCGGCTATATGCTGAACCGTGTTCTGTCCGAGGTGTTCACTATGGGGGTGAAGGCCGGTGTCGAGCCCCTGACCCTGTGGCAGGCGGTGCGTCAGGGGGCGCTGGGCCGGACGCGGACCTTTGACGGCCTGGCCCGCCATTTTCTGCCCGACGACTACGACCCGCCCGACTTTGCCCTGAGGCTGGCCCATAAGGATGTCAGTCTGGCCACCCAGCTGGGCCGCGAATTGCAGGTGCCGATGCCCATGGCCAACCTGGCCTGGGACGAGTTGACCGAGGCGCTGAGCCGGGGTTGGGGGGAGCGTGACTCGCGGGCGGCCATGCTGCTACAGCAGGAGCGGTCGGGGGTGCGTATTGCCGTTCCGCCCGAGCAGCTGCGCGAGGTGCTCGAACGGGACGACAAGGACGAGGACTGAGGCGTATCAGCGGCCACGTCCCATGGTGTAGAACTCGTCGTTGGGTCGCATGGCGGTCAGGTGCGCCATGCGGTTCGACAGGGCAAAAAAGGCGGCAATGGCGCCAACGTCCCAGATGTCTTCGTCGCTCAGGCCGTGCTGGTGGAGCCGGCTGCGGTCGGCGTCTTCGATGTCCTGGGGCCGCAGGGCAACCTTGACGGCAAAGTCCAACACCGCCCGCTGGCGCGGCGTGATATCGGCCTGGCGATAGTGCAGCGCGATCTGGTCGGCGATCAACGGGTTCTTGGTATGGATACGCAGAATCGCTCCGTGGGCGATCACACAGTACTGACAGTCGTTGGCGGCGCTGGTGGCCACCACAATCATCTCCCGTTCGGCTTTTGACAGGCCACCGTCTTTGAGCATCAGGGCGTCGTGGTACTCAAAGAACGCCCGGAACTCGGCCGGCCGGTGGGCCAGGGCCAAGAACACGTTGGGGATGAAACCGGCCCTGGCCTGGACCGCGCCGATCCGGTCCTGGATGTCCTGGGGCAAATCTTCCAGCCGGGCGACGGGGTAACGACTGATGGGATGGTCTGCCATGCGGGTGTGCCTTTCGTTCGTGTCTCAGTCCGCGTCGGTCACAAAGGTCACCACTTCGATACGGTTGCCGTCGGGGTCGCGGACAAACGCCGCATAATAGCTGGCGTGGTACTCGGGCCGAAACCCCGGCCCGCCGTCGGACTCGGCTCCGGCTTGCAGAGCGGCCGCATGGAAGCGATCAACCGACTCTCTGCTGGTCGTGCGCAGCGCGATATGCACCCCGCTGTCCTCGCCAACCGGTTCCATTTGCGCGCGACGGTTGAGCCAGAACTCGGGGTATTTTTTGCCAAAACCGGTCGTGTCGGGGCGTTCGACCAGCTTGTCAAAGCCGATGGCGGCCAGCACGGTGTGGTAAAAGCGGCTGCTGTGGGCCAGGTCACGCACGCTCAGCGAGATATGGTCAATCATGGTTTCCTCCGCCTGTTGACTTCTCCACCCGGCCAGTCTATGCCTGCGGGCAGGCTTCGTATAGTACAAAAACGAGGTCAAAAAGCCTAGGTGAGCCGAGCACCGAACCCGGACGGTCCGGCAGCTGAAGGAGGAAGAGTATGAGTGGCTATACCATTATTGACGTTGATACCCATGTCACGGAAACGCCCGACCTGTGGACCAGCCGGGTGCCCGAGCGGATGAAGGATGCCGTGCCCCGCGTGGACACCGACGCCAAAGGCCGGCTGTGGTGGTTCATCGGTGACCGGCGCGTTGCCAATCCGGGCCTGACCGCAACGGCCGGGGTGGGCGACATGATGAATTGGCCCAAAAGCTATGAAGAGATGCACCCCGGCGCCTATGACGCCAAAGAACGGCTCAAATACATGGACGAAATGGGCATCTGGGCGATGGTCATGTACCCCAATGTCGGCGGGTTTGGCAGCCAGGAGTTTCTGCGGCTCGACGATGAAGAGCTGAAGCTGACCTGCGTGAAAGCCTATAACGACTGGCAGACCGAGTGGGCGTCGGCCGATTCGCGGCGCCTGCTGCCGATCACCTCGACCCCGTTCTGGGATGTGGCTGAGGCGGTCAAAGAAGTCCGGCGCTGCGCCGCCATGGGGCACAAGGGCATTCTGTTTACCGGCGAGCCGCAATCCCTGGGTCAGCCCCTGCTGGGCGACGAGAGCTGGAATCCGCTGTGGGAGGTCGCCGTTGAGCTGGATTTGCCGATCAGTTTTCATATCGGCTCGGGCAATATGGACGGCGGGCTGCGGCGCGACAAGGTTGCCAAGTACGGAAAAATGACCGCCTTTGCCGAGCTGTCGGTCGATATTTTCATGCGCAACGGCATACAGCTGAGCGACCTGATCGTGTCCGGGGTGCTGTCGCGCTATCCGGACATCAAGTTCGTCTCGGTCGAGAGCGGGATTGGCTGGATTCCGTTTGCCCTGGAAGCGCTCGATTATCAGTTCCTGGGCAACCGCGTGCCGGAAGAGCGGCCCGACCTTGAGCTGCTGCCCTCCGAATACTTTGCCCGCAACATCTACGCCTGCTACTGGTTCGAGCA
>JAAXHF010000665.1 GCA_012271025.1 Deltaproteobacteria bacterium
CTGCGCACCTCTTCATAGCCCGGCACCAGGCAGTTCGCCCCCCGCGCATACTCGGCACTGACCCCGG
Organism: Deltaproteobacteria bacterium; assembly: GCA_012271025.1. Next base: position 68 of record JAAXHF010000665.1, read on the forward strand.
TATACTCGAATTCTCGATCAAGCTTCCCGTGCTCGCTGCGTGACCAGGCCACCATCGGCATCACATAATCGTCCTGCCCGGGTCGCCACAGCATATTCCAGATGACCTTGACCGCAATCTGCGGGTCATCCGGGGCAATGTCCGGGAACGGGAACCCGCCGCCCTTGAAATCGACCAACACGCCTTGCTCATCCAGGAAGTAGCCGGGCACGACGTTTTGGCCCCACTCGGGCGGAGGTGGATACTCACCCGTTTCGGTAATGGCCATCTCCATATCGTCAAAGAAATAGTACTCCCAGGCCGACTGGGGGATGAACGGCTCGAGCGCTTCACGGTCTTGCAGCCCCAGGGTCTGGCCGGGCTCGAACGTCGGCGGGGCTTCGCGGTAGTGTTCGAGCCAGTTCACCATCGCCTGATAGCTCTGATCTTCGGCGGCGCGGGCCGGATTGGGTGCCGCCCAATTTCCTACCAGGATGAGAGCGGCGAAGAGACAGACCAACTGCGTGACGGGTCGGCGGCGTCTTCGTATTTTGCGCATGCGTTCCTCCTCGTGCAAAACACCCGGCAATGGTCGGCAGCATAACAAGCCGGCAGGAGAAAGCATAGGCCGCTTTGATTCGGAGCGGGTGGGAACGCGGAATTGACGGAATACTACCCATCGGAATGGAATGTCCCCTCAGAAGCACCAGCACCAATGAAAAACGCTTTCGTCTTTCAGTCCGGTATGAGGCAACTAAATACTACCCGTTTCTCAGCCGACCAGCTTGAGCTGACCTCCGTACGCTGCCGTATGCGTGCCGGTTAGGCAAAGACCTAGCCTCAGTGAGACAGCCTCTACACGAGCCCGAACAAGCGAGCAGTCACGGCCAGGATGAGCGCGGGCTGCAAGCCGACCACCCATTTGAGGGCAGTCAGGTCAGCCCGAAGCAGAGCAATGTCCGCTTTGGTGGCAACCTGTTCATCGGTGCGACTGATGGCCGCTACGATGGCTTCAGCCTGCGCGGCGTCGAACCCGGCGGCTTCCAGGGCTTGAACAGTGGCGTGTGTATCGAGGGTGTACATGGTGTCTTCTCCCTAACAAAACAAGAGCCTGCGTGGAAGGCTCCACACAGGCTCTTCATTATCTCGCTGTTAGAGGAAGACTTAGGCCGCCATCAGCTCGGCCAGGGCCTGCGGGTCGCTGACCGGGGCCGGTTCGCCGCCGTTCAGCGCGACCGAGCCGGGGGCTCGCTCATACGGGCTGACCAGACCGAGCGATTTGCCGTGCTCGCGCATGGCCGGAATAACGTCGCGGTTGATCAGCTCCAGGCAACGCTTGCGGTCCTTGGCCGGAACCGGACCGTCGAGCCAGAAGGAGAAGATGCCGGGCCGCAGGATGTCCTGAATCTTCTTGAGCTTGGGAATCACGTTGTCCGGCGTGCCGGCGATCATGACCATGTCTTTGAGCACATCGGGATAGCCGCTGTAGATGATGTCCTTGACCCCTTCGACCTCTTCGTCGGTCTTCTCAAAGCCCTCGCCGTACAGCGGCTTGGCAGCCGCGTTGACACCGAAATTGCTCTGGGCCAGACGCCGGGTCGCCGCCTTTGAGTTATAGCCCGGCGGGAACATCCATTCCGGGCGGGCAAAATGGGCAAACGCCCCGCCGTACAGAATGCGCTTGCCCATTTCCTCGGCCTTCTCCTGGGTGTCGGCCACCATCACCGGCTGCAGATAGCCGAAGTTCTCGGGTCCGGCCTGGTAGCCCTCGCGGGCCGCCGCCTTGGCGTAGAAGTCCCACAGCTCCAGGGTCGGCTCCAGGCGGGTGGCCAGCGCCACATACGGGTAACGCCGCTTGGCACACCAGAAAACCGTGTCGGGGCTGATCAGGCCGGGAATCCACATCTGCGGGTGGGGCTGCTGATACGGCAGCACCCAGGGGTTCACATGCCGGAAGTGGAAGTGCTTGCCCTCGTAGCGGAACGGACCGGGTGTCGTCCAGGCTTTGAGAATGAAGTCGATGCCTTCCTCGAAGTACTCGCGGTTGAGGGCCGGGTTGGCGTTGTTGGCCAGCTGCTCGGAGCCGGCGCCGCGCACCCAGCCGGTCACCATGCGGCCCTCTGACACGAGGTCGATCATGGCCAGCTCTTCGGCCAGACGCAAGGCGTTGGACACGGTCGGCACGGGGTTGCCGAGCAGGGCGATTTTGACCCGCTTGGTAGCCTTGGCCAGAATGGAGGCCTCAACGTCCATGACCGCCCCCAGGCAGAACGGCGTACCGTGGTGCTCGTTCAGCATCACGCCGTCGAAATTCAGCAGCTCTTGATCGGTATAAATCTTCTCGTCCAGGTACTGGTTCAAGAGCCGGGCGCCATGCTTGGGGTCGAACAGGCGGTTGGGCGCGCCAAAAAAGCTCCGGCGGCGGACGATGTCGGTTTCCAGTTCGTTATACCTGGCCAGATCCTCTTCGGGATCGTAATGATAGGCCCGCTCAGTAAACCACATGAAATGCATACGCTGTCCTCCTCATTGCAGCTTCTCCCAGCCCTTGGGAGGCCGGGACATCTTTTCTCTACTATCTTCAGCGCCGCCTCAATAAAAGAGGGGCGGCGTGCCTCAGCTGATGCCGCGCCGGGCTGGGGTCACCCGGCCGATGTCGTAGCCGTCCACCACCTGGGGCTGGCCGAACTGTTCGATAGCCGGCGCGACCTCGGCCAGAGACAGGGCCAGCAGGAACAGCCGCTGAGCCTCAGGGGGTAGATCATCCGGCGGAAACTGCGCCAGGTAGGCGAAGACGGCATCCATGCGGGCCAGCAGCGCGTCATAAAACGCCTGCAACTCGTCCTGGCTGCTGGCCTGACGCTTGTCGCTACGCTCCTTCTCGGTTGCCAGGCACCAGGCCAGCCACGGCTCCAGATCGCGGAACGCCTCGGGCAGACCGGGCTCAGGCATGGGCGGCCTCTTTTCCGGTGCCGGCCGAGACGGACTGGCCGGCGATCATCTGCTCAACCACCCGGTGACTGTGGCGCACCAGGATTTCCTCATCCTGGAGGTAGAATTCCTTTTTGGCGCCCGAGTCCAGCATACGCTGGGTTTCCTCCAGGGTCCGGCCGTCCTCCAGGATGATATCGCGGAAGAGGACGTGGCCGTACTCCTGCATGAAACGCTGGCCCACGGTCTGGGCTTTGGGGAAATACTGGGTCGAGTGCCAGATCGTCCGATCCACCGCGATGGGCCAGAAGTTATGGGTGAAGTACGAACCCTCGGACACGTCAACAAAAAAGCACGGAAAGATGACGTTCAGATCCAGAGTCCAGTCTGTGTGACGCAGCGGGTTCACCCCGGACGGCAGGGCGTTCATGTCAAAATCCTTGCGGATCAGGAAAGTGCCGTGCCTGAAGGCCAGGGACGCCACCGGCGTCGGCTCAACGTCCGTATTGCCAAAGACCGAGGCGCTGCCGTGACGGGGATGGAGCCGGAAGTCCAGGGCGTGGGCGTAGGGATTGGCCTTGCTGGTGAAGGAGTCGGGGATGGAGCGGCGGTGCAGGAACCCGACGTGGTAGATCTCCTGAAAGGCGTCCTTGACCAGCTTCCAGTTGGCCCGCACCTCGGTGGTCCACGACGCACTGGTGGCCGAAATCTCGCCAAACGGATAGCCGTCCAGGCTGCTGCCCAACTCCCCTAGGTATTCGGCCAGGGTTTCCTGCGGCTGGGGAGCGACGTTGATGAAAATAAACCCCTGCCACACCTCGCAGGCGACCGGGGTCAGACCCAACTCGTCCTTTTGCAGCCCGAAGAAGTTCTGTTCGTCGGGCACGAATTTGAGCGCGCCGTCCAGGGCGTACGACCAGCCGTGAAATTTGCAGGTGAACAGCTGGCATGAGCCTCGGGCATCCCAGGCAATCTTATTGCCCCGGTGGGAGCACATATTGTGGAAGGCCCGGATGTCGCCCTGCTGATCCCGCACGACCAGGACCGAGGTCTGACACATGGCGATATCTTTCACAAAGTAGTCGCCCGGCTTGGCAAGCTGCTCGACCCGGCCCACGTTGAGCCAGACCTTCTTGAAGATATGCTCCCGTTCCAGCTCAAACTGCTCGGGTGAGGTGAAGACTGCGGCGGCGAGCGGTTCCCGGTCGAGATGCGGATACTTGTCGTGCCACTTCGCGCCGTTCGCCCCGCCGTTTGTCGTCGTCACCGAGCCGTTTGGTGCCGTGTTTGCCATGCTCTGCCTCCTTGCGTTCCGCTTGCTCATCAAGATAGCGGCCTACTATACGCCAAACCTCCGACCAAGAAAACTCCGCAGGGCTAGGCGCACGCCTGAGCCGGATGGTATACAGACTGAACCCGGTCGGAGGAAAGGACACAGCTATGTCAGCACGCGAGCCTCAGAGTCCCCAGTCGCCCTCCACCACCGGTCCCGAGTTGGTCAAACGCGCCCGTGCCCTGATACCCCTGCTGGCCGAACATGCCGCCGAGGCCGAACGGCTACGCAAGCCGGTCGATAGCGTCATCAAGGCTCTGGAAGAGGCCGAAGTCTACAAGCTGATGGTGCCCAAATGCTACGGCGGACTGGAACTCGATATGGATACCTTTTTCGAGGTCGGGGTGGCCCTGGGCGAGGGCGATGCCTCGACCGCCTGGGTGTCCAATTTTTACATCGAGCACAACTGGATCTTCAGCCAGTTTCCCGAGCCGTTTCAAAAAGAGCTGTTTGCCTCGCGCAGCTACGTGCTGGCCCCAGCCATGATCTCGCCGACCGCCACTGTCCGTCCCGAAAAGGGCGGCTTTCGGATTAACGGCCGCTGGCAATGGGGAACGGGCGTGATGCACGGGGACTGGGTGATCCCGGGCGCGACTGAGATCAGGCCCGACGGCAGACCCGAGCCGCGCTGGTTCGCCCTGCCGATTTCCGAGGTCCGCGTCGAAGACACCTGGTACGTTGACGGCATGATCGCCACCGGCAGCAACGACGTGGTTATTGATGACGTTTTCATCCCCGAGGAGCGGGCGGTGTCGATGCGGGAGATGATGAGCGGCCACGGGCCTGGCTCACGCCTCCACGCCGGTCCGCTGTACCGGACGCCGATGATGCCGGTCCTGACCCTGGCCGCTACCATGCCGGCTCTGGGCCAGGCAAAAACGGCGCTGCGGCTGTTTCGAGACCGGCTGACCGAGCGGGTGCTGCTTGACGCCAGCAAACAGCTTGATCGGTCGGCCTCACGGATGCGGCTGGCCCGTGCCGAAACCGAGGTGTGTCAAACCGAACTGCTGCTGCGGCACCTGGTTGACGACGTGTGCGCCAAGCGCAACACGGCCACGCTCGAAGACCGGGCTCGCTGGGCTACCCAACTGGCCATGTCCGTTCAGCAGTGTAAAAAAGTCGTCCAGGACATTGTCGAGGCCAGCGGCGCGCACGCCCATTTTCAGGACAGTCCGCTCCAGCGCACGCAGCGCGACCTGAACACTCTGGCGTGTCACTTTGTCTTTGACCTTGACGGCAAGCTGGAATCCTACGGGCGGCTGTTGTTGGGCCAGAAGTTGCCGGGCGGCGCGCTGTTTTAACGCACCAGCATCTATTCGATCTCACCGTTTTCAATAAGCCTTTCCCGAAGCTCGATGCGTTCGGGGGCGTTCATGACCAGCACCCGCACGGTTGTTCTGCCGATAGAAGTGCGTCCGACAATGAATGCCCCTTCACGGACAAAATGATCGGGCCACACCTGCTGACGAGGGTTGAACAACGCAACCATCTCACCGCTGTCTGGATCAATACCAGCCAGATTCGGTCCCTTATGGATATTGCAGTGGTAGCAGGCAAAGGCCAGATTCAGTGAGTCGTCGCTGCCGCCATGCTTCTTCGGGATGATATGGTCAATGGTATAGAGAGCAAGCGGGGCATGCTCCTGCCGTAGTCCGCAATACTCACAGCGATTGCCGGCACGGTCACGCACCGAGCGGCGCAAGCCCGTTTCCATCAGCCTACGGCTTGGGCTTGTAGCAAGCTGCGGGCTTTCGCCTGGAGCACGGCGAGGACATCGATGGCATGAACGTAGCTCTCATATTCCGCTCGCTCGTCCTCACTCAGCTCTCCCTCGGTGGATTTGTCGGCAAGCTCCTCCAGACGCGCCTGGACCACAGAGTCCGCACGCAGGTTCACGAGCTTCTCCGCCACCTCGGGAGTCAAGCAGTCGCCGAACGGCTCAAGGAGCCGATCCAGAAAATTCGTTGTTGCGTGCTCTGCCTGGTTCATAGTCACAGGTCTCTCCCGGGAATACCCTCGATCTCGTCTTCTCGCTTCGCTTCAGATTCCGAACGGGTCCACATACTCTATCCGAATACACGGGTATCCGGGCGGGCGAGTCTCCTGAGCGGAGCAGCTAGCCCCTACCGAGCATTTACGCTAAGACGGCCATGAAAAACAAGGAGACACGACATGCCAATCACCGAACATACGGTCAAAACAGACGGCCATACGAGCTTTTATCTGGCCGCCGGCCCTGAAGACGGTCCGCTGGTCATCTTTGTCCACGGCTGGCCCGAGCTGTCCATCAGCTGGCGCCACCAACTGCCCGCCCTGGCCGCCCTGGGCTTTCGCGCTTTGGCCCCGGATATGCGCGGCTATGGACGCTCGTCGGTGTATCCCCACCACCACGACTACGCCCAGGACAAGATCGTTGGCGACATGATCGGTCTGCTCGACGCCCTGGGCGCGGACAAAGCGGTCTGGGTCGGACACGACTGGGGCAGTCCGGTGGTGTGGAACCTGGCCAGCCACCACCCCGAGCGCTGCCACGGGGTGGCAAATCTGTGTGTGCCCTACTACACGCTCGAACGGGGTCTGGACCACACCCTGAGTCTGGCCGACCGCCAGCTGTACCCCGAGGCTAAGTTCCCGGCCGCCCAGTGGGACTATATGCGTTATTACGAGGAGAGTTTTGACGAGGCCATCGCCCCCATGGATGCCAATGTTCCGGCGTTTGTGAAACTGCTGTTTCGCAAGGGCAATCCGGACGGTGAGGGGAAGCCGGCGATAACGGCGACGGCCCGGCGCGAGCGCGGCATGATCGGTACGAGCAAGATTCCCGACCTGCCCCGGGATGATGATATCGTCAGCGCCGAGGAACTCAGCAGCTATGTCTCGGCCCTGGAGCGCAACGGCTTTTCCGGTCCCAGCTCGTGGTATATGAACCACGCGGCCAACGCCGCCTATGCGCTGACAGCCCGTAACGACGGCTACCTCGACCTGCCGGTCTTATTCTTGAACGCCCGCTACGATTACGTGTGTGAGTGCACCCACTCCCGGCTGGCCGAACCGATGCGCCACTACTGTCGGAATCTGACCGAGGTGGCGCTGCGAACCGGGCACTGGATGGCCCAGGAGAAGCCGCGTGAGGTCAACGCGGCTCTGGTCAGGTGGCTGGCGACCGCGGTTTCCGCTATCTGGCCCCAGGCCGAATAGGAACGACCGGGTCCACCCGGTCGTCCGCACCAGAGAAGCGGGGCGGTCAGGAACGAATGCCGTAGAACTTCCGGCCGTTGTCGCCCAGGATCTTGTCCACCGACGCAGTCGGCAGTGACGACAGCACATTGCGGATCTTCTGGATCGGCTGGACAAAGCCCTCGGCGTGGGGGTAGTCCGAGCCGGTAAAAAAGCGGTCGTCGCCCAGGAACTGGACCATCAGCGGAAACATCTTCTCTTCGGGATCGCCGTTGATCCAGATATTGCGGGCCAGATACTCGCTGGCCGGTCGCTTCATCTGCGAGGTATGGCCCATATACTGGAAGCGATAGTCGAGCCGCTCCAGCCACTCGCCAACCCAGCCGACCATGGCCTCAATCGTGGCCACCCGCAGCCTGGGGAAACGCTCAAACACCCCGTCGTAGACCAGCGTGGTGAGCGCCTGGCGCGGGTCCTGGATGATGTTCATGGTCACATACATGAAGCCCGGATCGACGCCCTCGTAATACTCACTGCCGGTGTACTTGCCGTGGATGACCAGGTGCAGGCCGATGCTCAGATCCAGGCTCTGAGCCACGGCCCAGACCGGATCGAAATCCGCATGCCCGAAGCTTTTGCCGTTGACCGGAGCGGCGGCGATAAAGATCGTCCGGCAGCCGAGCTTGGCCGCCCGTTCCATTTCGCGGACGGCCAGTTGGGGATCGCGCAGCGAAATATGGGCGGCCGGGATGAGACGGTCGAGCCGGCCGGCGCATATTTCAAAGGCCCAGGTGTTGTAGGCCCGGCACAGGGCGTCGGCCAGATACGGATCTTCGACCTGGCCCTCCCAGAACAGGCCCAGGGTCGGATAGATGACCTGATAGTCGAATCCCTCCTCATTCAGGTAGGTGACGCGCTTGCCCATATCCTGCCAGGCGTCGGAGTAGCCCAGGTAGCGGTCAAAGGTGGACAAGTCCTTGCCGACCTCTTTCTGGCCGTAGCCGACGACTGCGGCCAGCAGCTCGTCCACATCAATCGCCTGCATGGGTTTGCCATCGACGAGGAGCCGTTTCGTCCCGTCGGCGTCCTGCCGCATGCACATGGTCCGCTCGCGGAAGGCCGGGTCGGTATAGCGCTCGAATACGTCCAATGGTTCGATGAAATGGCCGTCACCGTCGATGAATCGCATAGCTGGTCTCCCTTTGAGGAATATTCTCCCCCACAGGAGCAGACACGCCTCGGCCCTGTCAAGAGGCTTTCCGCGCCTCCGACACAGGACGAAGCGCCCAGCGCTCGCCGGTATACCAGAGGCAAGATAGACGCTATACAGTTGCTTCCTCGCCCGGGCAGACTCGACCCGTGACGGAAAACAGCACCACGCGTGAGAGGAGAAGTGTTGGATGGAGGCCTTTTTCCGCTGGATTATCCGCTTGCGTTATCTGGTTATTATCCTCACCCTGGTGTGGACCGGTCTCGCCTGGGTCCAGCTTGGGTCGCTGCATTTTGAAGGCGATGGGGATGCCTTTATCCCCAAGAATGATCCGGTCATGAGGTATAACGACATCGTTGAAGATCGTTTTGGTATACGCGATCTGATCATTGTCGGCGTTCTCAACAAAGACCCTGACGAAAATGGCGTCTTTAACCCGCGCACCTTGGCCACGATCAGGGATTTCTCGGAAAAGATCGCGCTCCTGCCCGGCATTAAAGCCATTCGTGATGAGGATGTGGCCAGTGTGGCAACGCTGGACAATATCACCGGCACGGTCGACGGCATGGTGGTAGAACCATTTATGGAAACCGTGCCGACCTCTCCCGAGGCGCTCAACACACTGAAGCAAGCCCTGTTTGACAACGCCATGTTCGTCAATTGGGTCGTCTCACAGGACGGCACCGGCATGCTCATTATGGCCAAGATGGAGCCGGGAGAAGGCACCGTCGAGGGCTCAGCCAAACGCATGGCGATTTATACCACCATCCGAGACATGGTCCAGACCAAAATAGACGCCGGTGCCCCCGAGGAATTCCATATCGCGGGCGTAGGGGCGATGGAGGTGACGTTTGAAGAAGACATGCGGCGTGACATGGAGATGTTCATGCCGCTCGTCGTGCTGGTCGTACTCGGCAGCCTGTACTGCACGTATCGCAGTGTGCGCGGCGTCCTGCTGCCGCTGGCGGTTGTGATCGTTGCCGTCATCTGGACGCTGGGGATCATGGCTGCCCTTGGGGTGCCGATGTACTCCATCTCGACCATGATGCCAGTGGTCCTGATGGCCATCGGGGTTGCGGATGGGATTCATATTTTGAGCCGTTATTACGACGAACTGTTGGAACGGCCGGACACGACTTCCCCAGACGCAGTCTTGGCCGCTATGCGTGAAATGTGGCAGCCCGTCGTTTTTACCTCGCTGACCACAGCGGCCGGCTTCTTATCCTTCCTCACCTCAAATATCCTTCCCATCCGCTATTTTGGCATTTTTACCGCGCTTGGTGTGCTGGCAGCCATGGTGTTCTCCATCACCTTTTTTCCTGCCCTGCTCAGCCTGCTGCCGCCCAAAATCGGCCGTGGGCTGCGCAGCCAAATGGCTCGTAGTGGTGATGTAGCGGCGACGGGCTGGGCGGCCAAGTTCCTGTCTCGCGCAGGATTGAGTGTGGCCCGCCGGCCGCTCGTCGTGTGGCTCTCGGCAGTCCTTGTTGTTGGAGCGAGTCTGATCGGTGCCCAACGGATTATTGTTGACTCGTCGTTTGTACAGATGGCTGACCCGAGCAGTCCGATACGCATAGCCGATGAGGTCTTGCGCGACACCTTCCAAGGGACCCTGCCCATTTACATCGCGATTGAAGGCCACAGTCCGGACCTGCTCAAAGATCCACACCTCTTAGCCCAGCTTGATCGCCTCCAAGCTCGGGTTGAACAGGACCCCGTCGTCGGTGGCTCCCTCTCGCTGGCCGAGTACATTAAACGCATGCATCGGGTGATGAACGAGGACCGACCGGAGATGGAAGTCATTCCGACCTCGCAGGATCTTATTGCCCAGTATCTGTTGCTGTATTCATTCTCCGGCGATCCGGACGATTTTGATGAAATTGTCGACTATGACTACCAGCATGCCAACATGTCTGTGTTTTTGCGTTCCGATAGTACGTTGGAGATCGAACGGGTCGTCCGGACTATCCAGGATTTTGCCGTGCGTGAGTTTGGTCTTCCACAACAGGCGGGACAAGGCGGAGAGATCAATTCTGGCGCGCAGGACCCACTGAATGTCAAGTTTGGACGCTGGCTGGCGGGGATTCAACCCACGCTTATCAGCTGGGAGACAGACAGCGGATTTCGGATCGGCATTGCTGGCAACGGGTATCTGACGATCCGTTTCAACGAACTCATTATTGCCGGTCAATTGGCGAGTCTTATTGTTTCCCTTGGAGCGGTATTTTTGCTGAGTGCGTTGATGTTTCGCTCCTGGGTTGCCGGCCTGATTAATATTATTCCAATCGGCATGGTCATGATATTCAGCTTCGGACTGCTGGGACTGCTGAATATCCCGCTTGAGATCGGCAAATCGCTGACCGCCTCCATGGTCATCGGTATTGGCGTTGATTATACGATCCACTTTCTGAACAAATATCGGGTCAAAGTGCGGGAAGGGATGCGGACTGCCGAGCAGATTACGGCCGCAACGATGGCAACCTCTGGCAAGGCCATCTTTTTTAACGCGCTGGTTGTCATCGGCGGATTTCTGGTGTTTCTGACTTCGAACTTTCGGCCGAATTTCTACCTTGGCGCAATGTTGTCGCTGAATATGGTCGCGTGTCTGCTGGTTTCGATGACCGTCCTGCCCACGATCCTGAATAGATTCAAACCCCGCTTTGTGTATACACAGGGGGGGCTTCGGCGCTGAACGACACAGCCTGAACACGAACAAGACAGACTCAAGCCGTTCACAATAAGGAGAATGCACAATGTCCAACCGCCAGATTGTGGTCAGAGAGCTACCCCAGGGGCCGCTTCAGGAACACCACTTCGAGCTGCGCCAGGCGGCCCGTCCCCAGCCCGAACCGGGACAGGTACTGACGCGCACCGTGCTGCTGTCGCTCGACCCGGCCAACCGCGCCTGGATGCAGGGCGCGACCTACCGCGCACCGGTTCTGCCCGGCGAGGTCATGTCGGGCTTTACCCTGGCCGAAGTCGTCGAGTCCACAGACCCGCGCTTTGAGGCCGGCCAGATTGTGGAGTGCGAAAACGGCTGGCAGGAGTTTGCCTGTCAGCCGGCCGACGCCCTGACCCCGGTGCGGCGGCGTACCGCCCTGCCCCACCACATGTCGGTGCTGGGGCTGACCGGTCTGACAGCCTACTTCGGTCTGCTGGAAGTCGGTCGGCCGCGGCCGGGCGAAACCGTCCTGGTCTCGGCTGCGGCCGGAGCGACCGGCAGCGTTGCCGGTCAGATCGCCCGGATTGCCGGCTGCCGGGTAGTCGGGATTGCCGGCTCGGACGAGAAATGTGCCTGGCTGACCGATGACCTCGGTTTCCACGCCGCCATCAACTACAAGACCGAGAAAGTCTCCAGAGCCATCAAGGAGCACTGTCCTGCGGGCGTGGATGTCTTTTTCGACAACACCGGAGGGGAGATTCTGGAGGCGAGCCTGTTTCGGATGAACCAGGGCGGCCGGGTGGTGTGCTGCGGGGCGGTCTCGCAGTACGACACGAACAATCCCGCGCCCGGCCCGCGCGGGGTGCCGGGGCTGATCATCACCAAGCGGCTGCGTATGGAAGGCTTTATCGTGATGGACTTCTTCCATCAGCGCGAGGCGGCCGAAGCGCAGCTGGCCGGCTGGCTCGAAGCCGGCCAGCTGCTCGCCCGCGAGGATATTCTGGACGGTCTGGAGTGCGCCCCCCAGGGATTGATCGGACTGCTGGCCGGCCACAACATCGGCAAACGCCTGGTCCGTGTCGGGCCTGAGCCGGCCAAGGTCTGAGGCGCGGGCGGTTCAGGCCACCTCAAACAGGCCGGCCGCGCCCATGCCGCCACCCACACACATGGTGATGACAACATAGCGCGAGCCGCGGCGTCGGCCCTCGATCAGGGCGTGACCGACCATACGCGAGCCGCTCATGCCGTACGGGTGGCCGATCGAGATGGCCCCGCCGTTCACGTTCAGCTTGTCGTTGGGAATCCCGAGCTGATCACGGCAGTAGATCACCTGGCAGGCAAAGGCTTCGTTGAGTTCCCACAGGTCGATGTCGTCCATGCTGAGGCCGTTGCGTTCGAGCAGCTTGGGCACGGCAAAGATCGGGCCGATGCCCATCTCGTCGGGCTCACACCCAGCGACGGCCATGCCTCGATAGATGCCCAGCGGCTCGAGACCACGCTCCTGGGCGTGGCCGCGTTCCATCAGCACACACACCGAGACACCGTCTGACAGCTGGCTGGCATTACCGGCCGTGATAAAACCGCCCTCGCCCATGACCGGCGGCAGTGCGGCCAACCCCGAGGCGGTGGTGGACGGCCGGTTGCACTCGTCGCGGTCGAGGGTGATGTCTTGGCGCGTCTTCTCCCGGGTCTCCTTATCGGTGAACAGCTTGGTCACGCTGACGGGGATAATTTCGTCGTCAAAACGCCCGGCCTGCTGCGCCTCAGCCGTCCGCAGCTGGCTCTGGAGGGCGTACTCGTCCTGGGCTTCACGCGAGATGTTGTAACGTTTGGAGACGACCTCGGCCGTATCAATCATGGCCATGTACAGGTCGGGCGCGTGGGACAGGGCGTTGGCGTCGGAATTGCGGTAGACGTTCTGGTGCTCGTTCTGCACCAGGCTGATCGATTCGATGCCACCCGCCAGCACGGTCTGCATGCCGTCGGCAATGATCTGCTTGGCCGCCATCGAGACGCTCATCAGGCCCGAAGAACACTGGCGGTCGATGGTCTGGCCCGACACACTGACCGGCAGACCGGCCGCCATGGCGCACTGACGTGCGACATTAAAGCCCTGGGTGCCTTCCTGGAGGGCTGCGCCCATGATCACATCGTCGATTTCGCTCGGCTCGACCTTGGCCCGTTTGAGGGCTTCCTTGAGCACCGGGGCGGCCATGGTCGGCGCGGCGGTATCGTTGAACGCACCACGATAGGCTTTTCCAATCGGGGTCCGGGCGGTAGATACGATGACAGCTTCTCTCATACGAATATTCCTCCGTGGGTGATGTTGAGCCTAGTAAGTGCCATCTTCTCCGGTGGCGCGCAAGCGTCCGACTTCCTTCCGTGGAGGTCGGCGCGACCTAGTCCAGACGCCGCACCATGCAGCTCACCCGGGCCGCTGCGTCGGGACTCATATCAGGCGGGACGAGCCGCTTGTCGACAACCAGCGTTTTCAGCTCGGCATCGACCCAGCTGTCAGCCTGTTGAAAACCGCGCTCCTGGTAGGCTTTGACCGCTTGGCCACCCATGAACGCCATAATCGGACGGGGAGCCGGAACCGCCTTGGCCACCAGGGCTGCAAACCCGGCCCGGGTCGCCCAGTCGAGCAGGCCGTCAAGCAGCTGCAGCCCAATGCCGCGGCCCTGATAGCGAGGGTCTCTGTCGTCGGTGTCGTCGAGCTGCCCCACGTGGTAACAAAACACGGCCAGGGTTTGCGCCGGCAGGTCTAAATCTCGATCTCCAAAGTCGGCCCAGTACAGGGGATGCCACAGGCCCTGGGGTGAGCGGGTGCCAGGCACATAGCGGCGG
>JAAXHF010000496.1 GCA_012271025.1 Deltaproteobacteria bacterium
TTTCTGTTTCCGGTCAGCCGCTGGCGTGGCTTCGGAGGAAAAACCAACTACCTGGGCCTGTCGCAGGAGACCATGACCTGGGCGGCCGCACTACTGGCGGTGACGACCCGGCTGAAGGTCTATTCGACCGTCCACGTACCGGTCTTTCATCCTTTGGTGGCGGCCAAAATGGGCGCAACGCTGGATCATATCGGCCAGGGACGCTGGGGCATCAATATCGTCAGCGGCTGGAGCCGGGAAGAGTTCGGCATGATGGGTATTGAGCTGCTGCCCCACGACCAGCGCTACGCCAAGACGGCCGCGTTCATTGAGATTCTGAAAGGGCTGTGGACCGAGGAGCCGGGGACGTTTGACTACGACTCGCCGTGGTATCAGATCGCAGGCGGCTATGTGAATCCGCAGCCGGTGTGCAAACCGCATCCGCCCATCGTCAACGCCGGGGTGTCGGAAGACGCCAAGGAGCTGGTCGCCCGGCTGTGTGACTGGGCGTTTATCGGCCAGTCGTCTATTGAAGAGACCGGGGAGTTGACCCAGGACTTCAAAGTCCGGGCCGACCGGTACAGGTGCCGCGTCCGCTGCGCGGGCTATCCGTTTGTGTTATGGCGCGAGACCGAAAAAGAGGCCGAGGACGAAAAACGCCGGATTCTCGACCAGATGGATCCCGTGGCAACCGAGAACTGGGCTCGGGGGCTGGGCATCGACAGCGGCTCGTTCGATCATTTCACTCTGGAGATGTTTGCCCTGGGGGCGGGCGCCCTGCCGGTTATCGGCACGGCCGAACAGGTCGCCCTCAAACTCAAGCGGCTGTACGAGTTGGGCCTGGACGGCGTGCTGATGTGTTTTCTGTCGTACTATGACGACACGGTCCGGTTTGGCCGCGAGATTGTGCCCCTGCTCAGACAGCTGGGGGTGGTGGGAGAGGCCGGCGAGCGGACGACGGCCGGTTGAGGGGCGTCTAGGCCCGCTCCAGGCGGGCGAGCGCGGCCTCGATCTGATCCATGCCTTTTTCCAGGTTGGCCATCGACGTGGCGTAGGAGATGCGGACATTGTTGGGCGCGCCAAAACCCTCGCCGGCGACCAGGGCGACGCGGGCCTCTTCCAGCAGATACAGGGCCAGGTCGGTTGCCGATTCGATGCGGGTGTCCTGGGCGGTTGCCCCAAAGTAGCCGGACACGTTGGGGAAGACGTAGAAGGCGCCCTCGGGCAGGGTACAGGTGATGCCGGGAATGGCGCGCAGGCGGTCAACGATGTAGTTGCGGCGTTTGGCAAACTCGGCGGCCATCACCCCGACCGGCTCCTGGGTCCCGGTCAGCGCCGCCACGGCTGCGGCCTGGCTGATCGAGCTGGGGTTTGAGGTGCTCTGGCTCTGGAGCGTTTCCAGGGCTTTGATCAGATTGGCCGGACCTGCGGCATAGCCCAGGCGCCAGCCGGTCATGGCGTAGGTCTTGGACACCGAGTTGACCAGCAGCACCCGGTCGCGCAGCTCGGGTTTGAGGGTCAGGATCTGGGCGCAGCGCGGCGCATCGTACAGAAACTTCTCGTACACGTCGTCCGAGATGACGAGCAGGTCCGTCTGCTCGATCACCTCGATCAGCTGACCCAGTTCGTGCTCGGTATAGGCCGCGCCGGTCGGGTTCGAGGGACTGTTGAGCAGCAGGGCCTTGGTGTTGGGACCGAGCGCCGCCCTGAGCTGGCCGTCGGTCAGCTTGAAACCGGTCTCCTCGGTCGTCGGCAGCAGCTTGGGCCGTGCACCGGTCAGGATCACCATGTCCGAATAACTGACCCAGTAGGGGGTGGGAATCAGGACCTCATCGCCCGGCCCGAACAGGGCGTGGAAGGCGTTGAACAGGGTGTGTTTGCCGCCCGAGTTGGTGGTCACCTCCGACAAGGCATAGCTGAGCCCGTTATCCCGCTCCAGTTTGGCGATAATCGCCTCTTTGACGGCTGCGGTTCCGCCGACCGGGGTGTATTTGGTCTGACCCTGTTGGATGGCGGTCACGGCCGCTGCCTTGATATGGTCGGGCGTGTCAAAGTCGGGCTCTCCGGCGCCAAAATCAATCACGCTGATGCCCTGGCGGCCGAGGGCGGCGACCTGGGCGGTAACGGCTAAGGTGGGAGACGGCTTGATGAGCGACAGACGTTCGGCGAGCTGTATCATGGTGGTGTACGGGGGTTGAGAACGCTCAGGAGGTTGCGGCCAGCTTTTCCCGCAGGCGCCGTTCGACATGGGGCGGGACCAGGCCCTGGACCGATCCGTCGAAGCTGGCGATTTCCTTGACCAGGCGCGAGGCGGTATAAAAATGGGCCGCCCCGGTGGCCAGGAAGAGAGTATCAATATTCGGTTTCATGTGCCGGTTCATCAGTGCCATCTGAAACTCATACTCGAAATCGGACGCCGCCCGCAGGCCGCGAATGACAATGCTGGCCTGCATTGTCTCGACATAGTCAACCAGCAAGCCATAAAAACTGTCGTAGATCACCCGGTCGCCAACCTCTGTGAATTCCTCGCGGAACATGTCGAGGCGTTCCTCGGGCGTGAACAGATAGTTGGCTTTCTGCGGATTATACACCACCGCCACCACCACCTCGTCAACAATCTCCAAGCTGCGGCGGACAATGTCGATGTGTCCGTAGGTTGGCGGATCAAAAGAGCCTGGGTAAATGCCCCGACGTTTCACACGGCCTCCTCGTCTTGGTGCTGGTAGAAGGACACCCCGGTTTTGCCGTAACGGCGGCGATCCGTCAATACCAAACCGGCGTAGGTCTCGGCGCCGCTCTCGTGCGGGTCGTGCTCGACCACGACCCAGGCGTCCGGGTTGAGCAGTGGGCCGCCGGTCAGCGCCCGCAGGGTTTTGTCCACCCAGCCCTCGGCGTAGGGCGGGTCAACAAAGACGCCGTCGAAGCGCAGCCCCTGCTGGGCGACGATTTTCAGCCCGGTTGCGGCGTAGGCGCGCACCACCCGACCCCGCCGACGAAAACCGGTGGTCCGCAGGTTGGTCCGAATCGTGCGCTGGGCTTCCGGGTGGGGGTCGACAAAGACGACCGACCCGGCCCCCCGACTCAGGGCTTCGAGGCCCAGCGCCCCGGTGCCGGCAAACAGGTCGAGGACAGCGGCTCCCTGGAGCGCAAAGCGGCTGACCAGAATGTTGAAAATCGCCTCTCTGACCTGATC
Source organism: Deltaproteobacteria bacterium (assembly GCA_012271025.1). The sequence continues at coordinate 3,173 of JAAXHF010000496.1, forward strand.
GGCGGTCGGCCGGACGGTGTAGCCCTTGGGCGCCTTGAGCTGGAGTCCGCCGCGTGAACCGGCGATAATACGCACTACACACTCAGAATATGCACGGTCACCGCCGCAGCTTCACCGCGCAGCATGCCGCCGCCGTTCTCGGTCAGCCCGACCTTGGCCCCGGCGACCTGGCGTTTGTCGGCCTGGCCGCGCAGCTGCCAGAAGATTTCAGCGATCTGGGCCACCCCGGTCGCGCCGACCGGATGGCCCTTGGCCAGCAGACCACCGCTGGGATTGACGGGCAGACGGCCACCCAGGGCGGTCACCCCCTCGTCAATGAGACGCCCTCCGTCGCCGGTCGGACACAGGCCCAGCTCTTCGTACAGCATCAGTTCGGCCGGAGCCGAGGCGTCGTGGATTTCGGCCACGTCCAGGTCTTGCGGCCCGATGCCGGCCGCTTCATAAGCCTGCTGGGCCGCCCGCTGGCTGATGCCGGGCTCGTGCGGCTGGTGGTCCTGACCCGAACACACGGCCGAGGCTCTGACGTAGACCGGCTGGCTGGTGTACTGCCGGGCGGTGTCGGCGCTGGTCAATACGACTGCGGCCGCGCCGTCGCCTATCGGCGAGCACATCAGGCGGGTCAGCGGGTCGGCGATCAGGGGTGCGTCCAGGACCTCCTGGGGGCTGCGCGGCGTCTGGAACTGGGCGTGGGGGTTAAGGCTGCCGTGGGTGTGGTTCTTGGCCGCGATCTTGGCGTAGTGTTCTGCGGTCGTGCCGTAGGTGTCCATATGCTCGCGGGCCAGCTGGGCGTAGAAGTCCATGAACAGGCTGCGTGAGGTGCCGGCGCCATCGGACGTGGCCTCGTTCATGTCGGCCAGCGTTCGTTCCATCAGTTCCACGTCAATCGCACTGCCGAGAGCGGCAAACGAGCGGCTCTTGTCGCGGTGAAAGAGCTTTTCCATGCCAACGGCCAGGACGGTGTCGTACAGGCCGGAGGCCACGTACAGCCAGGCCAGATGAAAGGCGGTGCCCGCGCTGGCGCAGGCATTTTCGGTGTTGATGACCGGAATGCCGCCGATGCCCATGTCGCGCAGCACGACCTGGCCGCGGATGCACTCCTGGCCGGTCAGCAAACCGGCCATGGCGTTGCCGACCGCTGCGGCTTCCAGCTCGTTCTTGTCGACGCCGGACGAGGTCAGGCAGGCGTCCACCGCTTCACGGGTCAGGTCTTTCATGCTCCGGTCGAGGTGTTTGGCAAAACGCGTCATGCCGGCTCCGACAATAGCCACCTGTCTCATATGCGTACTCCCTTCAAAGGTGAACGATGAGTTCTTTCTGATCGTTGTTCACCGTGCGGTCGAGCGCCCTACTATACGCCTACACGCCCTTGTTCGGCAAGCAGAATTTCGCCACTATGGGGCTGCTGTGAACTTTGTACTGGTGCCGGTCAAGGCGCTGGCCGAGGGCAAGACCCGTCTGTCGCCGATGCTGTCCGAGGCGGCCCGCCGAGCCGTGTCGCGGGCGATGCTGACCGATGTGGTGTCGAGTGTGTTGCAGGTCCCGGCGGTTGATCGGGTCGCGGTGGTCAGCTCCGACCCGTCCCTGCTGGCCCTGACCCGGGGGCTGGGAGCCTTGGCCGTGGACGAGGGCTGGCCGCGTGGGCTGAACGGGGCGACCGGCCTGGGCACCGACTTTTGTGTTCGCCATGGGGCGACAACACTGCTGGTGTTGCTGTCCGATCTGCCGCTCATCCAGCCCCGAGACATTGCCCGGCTGTTCGCCCAGCTGAGCGGTCGGCCCGAGATCCTGCTCGTGCGCTGCAAGTATGGGGACGGCACCAACGCCTTTCTGCGCGTGCCGCCGCTGGTCATGCAGCCGTGTTTTGGTGGCCCCAGCCTGGCCGCCCATCAAAAAGCCGCCCGCCAACAGGGGATTGCGTGTCGCGTCGTCGAGGCGCCGAGCATCCGCTTCGATCTGGACTCGGTCGAAGACCTCAAACAGTGTGTGCACCAGCGGCTGGCTCCGCATACCGCTCGGGTGCTGCGCGAGTATGGTGTCTTTGGCGCCGACCGCAAACCGCCATCGGTGTAACGTGGGCAAGCCACAGCTGGTTGTGATTGCCGGGCCGACGGCCAGCGGAAAAACTGCCCTGGGGGTTGAGCTGGCCGGCCGCTGCAACGCCGAAATCGTGAGCGCCGACTCCCGCCAGGTGTACCGCTATCTCGATATCGGGACCGCCAAACCGACTGCCCACGAACGGCGGACCGTCCGCCACCATTTGCTCGACGTGGTCGAACCGGAGGCCAGTTTCGACGTGGCGCGTTTTCGGCGACTGGCCCAGGCTGCCATCGACGACATTCGGCGGCGCGGGAAACGGGTGTTGGTGGTCGGTGGGACGGGACTCTACATCCGGGCGCTGACGCGCGGGCTGTGCGCCGGCCCGCCGGCCGACCCGGCGCTGCGCGTCCGCCTGCGGCAGCAGGAAGACGAGGCTGGCGGCGGCTTCCTGCACCGCCGGCTGCAACAGCTCGATCCCCCGGCCGCAGCCCGTCTGCATCCGCACGACACACTGCGCCTCGTCCGGGCTCTGGAGGTGGTGCTGCTCAGCGGCATCCCGCTCAGTCAGTGGCAGGCGCGGCACGGTTTTCGGGAGCAGCCTTTTGACACCCTGATGATTGGACTCAAGCCGGACCGGGCCAGCCTGTACGAACGGATCGGGCGGCGCTGTCGGGACATGGTCCAGGCCGGGCTGGTGGAAGAGCTGCACGGGCTGTGGCAGCGGGGCTATAGTCCCGACCTGTCCGTTCTGCAGACGATTGGTTATGCGCAGATGCGGTGTGTCCTCGAAAACCGCAGCGGGCTGGAGGAGGCGCTGGCCGATATGGCTCGACACACCCGGCGGCTGGCCAAACGCCAGCTGACGTGGTTTCGCGCTGAGCCAGGGATGTGCTGGTCCGAACCGGATCAGGTCGATCAGATCTGGACCACGGTCGCACGATTTTTCCAGATTTGATAAGGGGACGGCTGTGCAGACGACCTATCTGGATTTTGAGCAGGAGCTGAGCGAGATTGATAAGCGGCTTGAGGCGCTGGGCCGCCAAGAAGACTGCTCGGCCGAGGAGCGGGTCGAGCAGGCCCGGCTGACCGAGCAACAGCAGGCCCAGGAGGCGGAGATCTATACAGCCCTGCGGCCCTGGCAGCGTATCCAGCTCTCGCGCCACACCGACCGGCCCCAAACCCTGGATTATATCCGGTTTCTCGGAACCGAGTTTGTCGAGCTCCACGGCGACCGGACATTTGCCGATGACCCGGCCATCATCGGCGGTCTGGCCCGCTTCCAGGGACGGCCCTTGGTTGTGCTCGGACACCAGCGCGGTCAAACGGTCCAGGAAAAGGTGCGCCGTAATTTCGGCATGCCGCGTCCCGAGGGCTATCGCAAAGCCCTGCGTCTGTTCCAGCTGGCGGAGCGCTTTGGGCGACCGGTGGTGTCCTTCATCGACACCCAGGGCGCCTACCCCGGAGTGGGTGCCGAAGAGCGCGGCCAGGCCGAGGCCATTGCCCGCAATATCCGTGAGCTGGCCGGTCTGCGGACGCCGGTGATTGTGGTCGTGATTGGCGAGGGGGGCAGTGGCGGAGCCCTGGCCCTGGGGGTCGGCGACCGGGTGCTGATGCAGGAAAACGCGTGTTATTCGGTCATTACCCCGGAGGGCTGCGCAGCTATTCTGTACGGTGAGCGCACCCCCGAGCGGGTGGCCAGGGCGGCCGAGGCGATGAAGATCACCGCCCCCGACCTGTTGCGTCTGGGGGTGACTGACGAGATTGTGGCCGAGCCGCAGGGCGGCGCGCATCGCCATCCGCAGGCGGCCATGGCTGCGGTCGGACGGGCCATTGCCCGGCATCTGGACGAGATCGTCGGCCTGCCGCTGGACGAGCTGGTGGCCCGACGCTATGAAAAATTCCGGCGCATGGGCACGGCTGCGGTGCGTGAGAGCGGCCGCTGAGCGAGGGGTCGGACGCCGATGGACGCGGATTGCGAATCGTAGTACAAAACGAGCCGTGTCGAAAAAACGCTCCCCCGCTTCACTCGCTCCTCTGCGCGAAAAAATTGACCAGCTCGACGCTCAGATTGTCCGCCTGCTTAACCGTCGGGCACGACTGGCCCAGCGCATCGGCCAGGCCAAGCACAACGAGCGGGCTGCGGTCTATGTGCCGAGCCGGGAGCATGAAGTCATGGCCCGCCTGGCCGACCTCAACGCCGGGCCGCTGTCGACCCGTGCCGTCCAGGCCGTGTACCGCGAGATCATCTCCGCCTCGCGAGCCCTCGAACAGCTGCCCAGGATTGCCTATCTGGGGCCGGCTGCGTCCTACACCCATATGGCCGCTCGCGAACAGTTTGGCGCCCAGGCCGAGTGTGTCCCGGTTGCGACGATTCCCGAGGTGTTTGCCGAGGTCGAGCACGAGCACACCGATTATGGGGTCGTGCCGATTGAAAATTCGACCGGCGGTGCGGTCGATATTACGCTCGATCTGTTTGTCGAGTCGGCCCTGACCATTATTGCCGAACGCTCGCTGGCCATCCGTCACTGTCTGCTGAGCCGCGCCCAGCGGCTGGGACGGGTAGAGCGAGTCCTGGCCCACCCGCAGGCCCTGGCCCAGTGCCGGCGCTGGCTGGCCACCCACCTGCCGGGCGCGGTGGTTGAAGAGGCCAGCAGCAACTCGCGGGCGGCCGAGCTGGCCGGCCGCGATACCCGCACCGCTGCCATTGCCAGCCGTCTGGCCGGTGAGGAGTATAAACTCAGGGTGCTGGCCGCCGACATCCAGGACCAGACCGATAACTTCACCCGGTTCGCCATCCTGGGCCATGCCCAGCCCTCAAAGCCGACCGGCCACGATAAAACCGCACTGTTTGTGTCGGTCAAGGACCGGGCCGGGGTCCTGTACCAGACGCTCAAACCTTTTGCCGACAACGCGATCAATATGCTGCGCATCGAGTCGCGCCCGCTCAAGGGCAAACCCTGGGAGTATGTGTTTTTTATTGACGTGGAAGGCCACCGCGAGGATCCCCCCCTGGCCCGGGCGCTCCGGGAGATTGAGCCTTTGTGCATCCAGGTCAGAATCCTGGGCTCGTATGCGACCGCCAAACCGGCCAACTCAGCCTGAGGGCCGTGCCGCGTCGTCTGGTCGTTACCTGGTGAGGACGTATGGATATCAGCAAGTATGTTCCCGAATGGATTCTGTCCCTGACTCCCTACCAGCCGGGCAAGCCGATTGAGGAGGTCGAGCGCGAGTACGGCATCACCGACTCGATCAAGATTGCCTCCAACGAAAATCCGCTCGGTCCCTCGCCCAAGGCGGTCGCGGCGATTACGGCCGTGCTGCCCGACCTCAATCGGTATCCCGACGGCGACGCGTTTTACCTGAAAAAGCGCCTGTCCGAGAAGCTCGGTCTTGACCGCTCGCGTCTGATTCTCGGCAACGGTTCAAATGAGCTGATCGAGATGATCGTGCGGACCTTTGTCCGGGTGGGTGAATCCATCGTGGTCGGTGAACACGCCTTTGCCATCTATCATCTGGTGAATAAAGCCGCCGGAGGACGGACCATCGCGGTGCCGCATACGGGTTTTCGGTTTGATCTGGCAGCCATGGCCGAGGCTGTGGCCGCCGATACCCGGATCGTCTTTCTGGATAATCCCAACAATCCGACCGGAACGATCTATACCCGCGACGAGTGGGAAGCGTTCTTGAAGCGTGTGCCGTCGGACGTGCTGATTGTGGTTGATGAGGCGTATTTCGAGTTTGTGGATGACCCGGACTATCCGAACTCGCTCGAGTATCACAGCGACGGACGGCTCCTCGTGACCCTGCGGACCTTCTCCAAGATCTGCGGCTTGGCCGGGCTGCGGGTCGGCTACGGCGTTGCCTCGCCCCAGCTGATCGACGCCCTCAACCGTATTCGCCAGCCGTTCAACGTCAACAGCCTGGCCCAGGTCGGCGCCTTGGCCGCCCTGGACGATGAGGCGCATATTCGTCGCACCCAGGACAATAACAGGAACGGCCTGGCCTATTTGCGTGCCGAGCTGGACCGCCTGGGCGTGGAGTACGCGCCGAGTTGGGCCAACTTTCTGCTGGTCAATATCGGGGCCGGGGTTGCCCAGCAACTGCTCCCGGCCGGGATCATCGTCCGGCCGATGGAGGGCTATGGCTATCCGGGCTATGCCCGGGTGAGTGTCGGCACACCGTCCGAGAACGCGCGCTTTATTGAGGCGCTGGAGCGGATTGTCAAGGAAGCCTGATGGCCTGTCTGTTTAATCGGCTGATTATTGCCGGGGTCGGTCTGATCGGCGGCTCGCTGGGGCTGGCCGTCCGCGAGCGCGGTCTGGTCGGCGAGGTGGTCGGCTTCGGTCGGACCGAGGCCAACCTCAAGATCGGGCTGGAACGGGGCTGTATCGACGCCTATACCTTTGACCCGGCCGAGGCAGCCCGGGGGGCGGACCTGTTGCTGCTGGCCGTGCCGGTCGCCGCTACCCGTCGGGTGCTGGAACAGTTCATCCCCCATCTGCCGCCGGGCTGCATTATCACCGACGCGGGCAGCGTCAAGGAACAGGTGGTGACGGTCTTGGAGGAGCTGCTCCCGGCGTCTCTGCCGTGTGTCGGTGCGCACCCGGTTGCCGGGACTGAGCAGGCCGGCGCGGGGGCGGCCTTTGCCTCGCTGTTTGAGAACCGGCTGTGCGTGCTGACCCCGACGCCCCGCACCGATCCGGCCGCCCTGGCCCGTGTCCGCGAGCTGTGGCAGGCGGTCGGCATGCGGGTCGAGGAGATGGACATGCGGGTCCACGACCAGGTGCTGGCGCGGATCAGTCATCTGCCGCATGTGATCGCCTTCAGCGTTATGAACGCAGTGCTGGCCAATCCGCTGGCCGACGTGGATGCCCTGGCCTACGCGGGCAGCGCCTTCCACGATCTGAGCCGGGTGGCGGCCAGTCCGGTTGAGATGTGGCGGGATATCTGCCTCGAGAACCGCCAGGCCCTGCTGGCCGCAGTGACCGAGTTTGAGGCCGCTTTGGCCGACTTCAAAGCGGCCATTGCCGGGGCTGACGATCAGCGCCTGGCCGAGATGATGGCTGCGGCGCGGACCGAATGCCAGCGTCTGACGCGTCTGCGAGAGCGCTCATGACCGACGCCCTGCTCATCAGTCCCGCCTCGCCGGCCTCGGCCGGACTGCGCGGCGATATCAGCCTGCCCGGCGACAAGTCGATCAGCCATCGGGCGGTCATCCTGGCTGCCGTCGCCCACGGCCAGAGCCGCATACGTAACTGTTCTCTGGGCGAGGATAACCGCAGCACAATCGGTGCTTTCCAGGAGCTGGGGGTCGAGATTGCGCCTGACGGCACCGAGGTGCTTGTCACGGGTCGGGGTTGGGACGGATTGCGGGCGCCCTCAAAGCCCCTCGCCTGCGGCAATTCGGGGACGACCACCCGCCTGTTGTGTGGCGTCTTGTCGGGCCGGAGTTTTGCCTCCCGGCTTGACGGTGATGCGTCGCTCCGTCGCCGGCCGATGAGCCGGGTGATTGATCCGCTGTGCCAGATGGGTGCGAGGATCACGGGTGAGGACGGAACGAACCGTCTGCCCCTGCACATCCACGGCCTCGGCCCGGCTCGGACGCTGCGGTCAATAGACTACCGCAGCCCGGTGGCCAGCGCCCAGGTCAAGTCAGCCATTCTGTTGGCCGGTCTCCAGGCGCAAGGCACGACTCAGGTCTGGGAGCCGGTCCGTTCTCGCGATCATACCGAGCGCCTGCTCGGAGCGTTTGGCGGCCGGGTCGAGGTGCGGGACACAATGGTCTCGGTCGCCGGCCGACAGCGGCTGCGCGGCTGCGAGCTTGAGGTACCCGGCGACCTGTCGTCGGCGGCTTTCTTCATTGGGGCGGGACTGATCGTGCCACACTCCGCCCTGCGCGTGTGCGGCGTTGGGGTCAATCCGACCCGGACCGGGGTGCTCGATATTTTTCAAGCCATGGGCGCGGCGCTGCGCATCGAAAACGCGCGCGAGGTGGGGGGTGAGCCGGTGGGCGATGTCGTGGTCCACGCCAGTCGGCTGCGTGGCACCCGGATTGACGGCGATCTGGTCGTCCGGGCCATTGACGAGTTTCCGATCATTGCGGTCGCTGCGGCCTGTGCCGAGGGCACGACCGTGATTCGCGGCGCTCAGGAGCTGCGGGTCAAGGAGAGCGACCGGCTCCGGATGCTTGCCGGCGCGCTCCACGCCCTGGGCGTTGGGGTGACCGAGCTGCCGGATGGGCTGGTCATTGAGGGTCGGGCCGGATCGGCCCAGCCGTTTCGAGCCGCCCGCGTCTCCAGCGGGGGCGACCACCGCATCGCCATGGCGCTCAGTGTGGCCGGTCTGCGGGCGGCCGGGCCGCTCGCCCTGGATCAGGCCAGCTGCGTCGATATTTCCTTCCCGGGCTTCTACCGGGTGTTGCAAGAACTGAGCGGTGTTGATATCCGGGCCGTCCGGTAAGGCTATGAAAAAAGATCTGATCATCGCCCTCGACGGTCCGGCCGGAGCCGGCAAAAGCTCGGCCAGCCGCCTGTTGGCCGAGCGTCTGGGCTATCGCTATGTTGATACCGGAGCGCTGTATCGGGCGGTCGGCCTGCTGGTCTGGGAGCAAGGGCTCGACCCCGAGGACACGACGGCCCTGGCACCGGTGTGTGAAACCCTTGATGTTCGCTTTGAGCCGGGTTCGGGTGGCCAGCGTCTGTTTGTGGGACAGCGGGATGTGACCGAGCAGATTCGGCGTCCCGAGGTGAGTCAGATGGCCTCGCGGGTATCGGCCCAGCCGCTCGTGCGTGCGCGTTTGCTGACGGTCCAGCGCGAGTTGGGCCGCGGCGGAGGGGTGGTGGTCGAGGGTCGGGATATCGGAACCGTGGTCTTTCCCGACGCTGATCTCAAGGTCTACCTGGATGCCTCGGCCGAAGAACGCAGCCGGCGGCGCCATCAAGAACTCCGCCACACGGGCCGCCCGACTTCTCTGGCGCTGACGCGCCGCGCTATGCGGGAGCGGGACGAGCGGGACACGGGGCGCAGCCATGCGCCGCTGCGCCCGGCCGCCGATGCCGTCATTCTTGACACCACCGACCTCAGCCTGGCAGAAGTGGTGGACGCGCTCGCCACGTATGTAGAGAACTGTGCAAGTGGCGATGCAAAAAGGAAAAAGCACGGAGCGCAGCTCTTGCAACCTGATGGAGAGGGGGGTATGGAGAGGCGAGAAGCAGGCAGCTTCCCAGGGGGTACACACGCACATGGAACACAACACCGAACACGAACAAACCCAGGCTCAAAACGGGCAGACCGCCACTGAGAGCCTGGCTCAGCCGGAAAGCCCGCCCCAAGACGGACAGGAAGAGGGGCCGGCCGGCGGACCTGAAGATTTCATCCAACTGTTTGAACAGAGCTTGCAGACGGTCAAACCCGGCGAAGTCGTCCGGGGGCGGGTGGTGAACATCGGACCCGAGGTGGTCACGATCGACATCGGCTATAAGTCGGAGGGACAGATCCCCGTGGCCGAGTTTCGCTCGCGGGATGGAGAAGTCACTATAAGTGAGGGCGACGAGGTCGAGGTTTTTTTTGATTCGGCCGACGCCGAGCAGGAAGGCGTGGTGCTGTCTCGAGCCAAGGCCGAAGAGTTCCGGGTATGGCACAAGATCGAGGACGCCTTTAGCAATAATGTGCCCATCGAGGGCAGCATCGTCGGCAAGGTCAAGGGCGGACTCAAGGTCGATATCGGGGTTTCGGCCTTTTTGCCCGGCTCGCACGTCGATTTACGACCGGTGCGGGATCTGGATCGTTTCATCGGACGCCGGGAGAAGTTTGCGGTCCTCAAATTTAATCGCTCACGGGCCAATGTGGTGGTCTCGCGCCGAACGGTTCTGGAGCAGGAACGGGCGACCCTGCGCGAAGAGACGCTGAAGCTGCTTGAGGAGGGGGTCATTCTGGAGGGAACGGTCAAGAATATCACCGACTACGGGGCGTTTGTCGATCTCGGCGGCATCGACGGCCTGTTGCACGTGACCGATATGTCGTGGGGCCGTGTCGGCCACCCGTCGGAAATGGTCAAGACCGGCGAGACCGTCAAGGTCGTGGTCCTCAAGTACGATGCCAAGCGCGAGCGGGTCTCGCTGGGGCTCAAGCAGCTGATTCCCGATCCCTGGCTCACCGTTGCCGAGCGTTATACGGTCGAGGGTCGCGTGCATGGAAAAGTCGTCAGCCTGGCCGATTACGGCGCCTTTGTGGAGTTGGAGAGCGGTGTCGAGGGCTTGCTGCACGTGTCCGAAATGTCGTGGACCAAGCGCATCACCCATCCCTCCAAGCTGCTGTCGGTCGGGGATGAGGTCGATGTCGTTGTGCTGGACATTAACCCCGACCACCGGCGTATCTCCCTGGGGCTCAAGCAGATTTCGCCCAATCCGTGGGAGCTGGTGCGGATGAACCATCCGGTCGGCAGCCATATTTCGGGCAAGGTCAAGAGCATCACTGACTTCGGTGTGTTCGTTGAGGTTGAGGACGGCATCGACGGCCTGGCCCACATTTCTGATCTGCACTGGACAAAAAAGATCAAGCATCCCTCAGAGCTGTTCAAAAAGGGCGATGAGGTGGAGGCGGTCATCCTCGGGGTGGACGTAGCAAACGAGCGGGTCTCGCTGGGCATCAAACAGGCCGCAGCGGATCCGTGGCAGACCTTGGCCGAGCGCCACCCGATCGGCAGTCGGATCAACGGCAAGATCACCAGCGTGACCGATTTCGGTGTGTTTGTCGAAGTCGAAGACGGGGTCGAGGGACTGGTCCATATCTCTCAGCTGTCGACCGAACGGGTCGAGAAACCGTCTGCGCTGTTTGACGTCGGGACCGAGGTCGAGGCTGAGGTCATCCACATTGACGCCCGGGAACACAAGATGGGTCTGAGCATTAAAGCCCTGCGGCGGACCGAAGAGCGGGCCGAGATGGAGGCGTATTTGCAGCGGGAACGGGAAGAGGCGCGGTTTTCCTTTGAGGATATTCTGGGCGAGGAATTACGCCTGGACCGGGATGAGGCTGAGGACAAGAACGATCGGCAGAAAGCCTGAGGGGCAGGGCGGTGACCAAGCGGGATCTCATTGAGGAAGTAGCCGAGCAATACCCCCGTTTCTCACGGCGCGAAGTCGAGGTCATGGTCAACGCGGTGTTTGATAGCATGACGCAGGCGTTAGTGCAGGGCGAACGGATCGAAATCCGGGGATTTGGAAGTTTCATCATCAAGGACCGCCCGGCTCGTGAGGGGCGCAATCCGCGCACCGGTATGGTTGTCCCGGTGGCGGCCAAGCGCGTGTTGTTGTTCAAGGTCGGCAAAGAACTCCGACTGCGGGTGGATCATAAAACGGCGCCGACCCAGGCGAGTGTGCCGGCGTCGGACGGTGCGCCCGCCGGCTTGCGCCCACAGTCCCAGACCGAAAGCGCAGAGGAGAGGTAAAGATCGCAGTGCAACACCCCAGCGAAACCCTACGTCAGGAAGCCCGGACGCTTGGAGACCTGAAAACGGCGGGTTATCAGGTCCTTTCCGTACGCGAAGAGATGCGGACCAATCTGCTGCGTATGCTCGCGGTGGACGACCAGCTCCTGCCCGGTATTATCGGCTATGAAGACAGCGTGATTCCGGATATCGAGAACGCTGTCCTGGCCGGCCATCACATGGTGTTCCTGGGCGAACGGGGCCAGGCCAAGTCACGGATTATTCGCGGCCTGATCTCCTTGTTGGACCCTTACGTGCCGATCATCCGGGACGCCGAGATTCCGGAGAACCCTTTTGTTCCGATCTCGCCCCAGGGCCGGCGGCTGGTGGCCGAGCGGGGTGACGAGGTGGAGATCGCGTGGCTGGAACGCGAGGAACGCTACGCCGAAAAGCTGGCCACCCCGGATGTTGCGGTGGCCGACTTGATCGGCGAGGTTGATCCGATCAAGGTTGCCGAAGGGCGCTATCTGTCCAACGAGGAGACCGTGCACTACGGGCTCATTCCCCGCACCAACCGCGGTATCTTTGCCATCAATGAACTGCCCGATCTGACCGAAAAAGTCCAGGTCGGGCTGTTCAATCTGATGGAAGAGAAAGACGTTCAGATCAAGGGCTTCAAAATCCGCCTGCCGGTCGATGTGATGATTGTGGCCAGCGCCAACCCGGAAGACTACACCAGCCGGGGGCGGATTATTACCCCGCTCAAAGACCGCTTTGATGTCCAAATCCGGACCCATTACCCGCGCTCGCTCGACCATGAGATTTCGATCATGGAACAAGAGGCCACGATTTTTCCGCGCGGCGAACGGGTGTTCCAGGTGCCGCAGTTCATGAAGGAGATTCTGGCCCAGCTGACCATGGAGGCGCGCAATTCGAGCGAGATCAACCAAGCCTCGGGGGTCAGCGTCCGGGTGACGATCAACAATTTTGAGAGTCTGCTCAGCAACGCCGAGAAACGCGCCGTGCGCCTCGGTGAGACGGACGTGGTACCCAGGATCAGCGACCTGCACGCGTTGTATCCCTCGACCGCCGGCAAGATTGAGCTGGAGTACTCGGGCGAGGAGAAGAAAGACGGCGAGATCATCGAGCGGCTGATCAGCCGAGCGGTGCAAAAGGTGTTTGATCAACACCTGAGCGTCGAAGGCTTGGCCCCGGTTGTGGACCATTTCAAGAATGGTTGGGGCGTCGAGATTTCGGATGGCATGGCGGCCGAGGACTATGTGGAAAGTCAACACACGATCACCGGGCTGGCCGATGGGCTCAAAATCCTGGGGGTGGATTCGCAACCGAGTCTGATTGCTGCGGCGACCGAGTTCATCCTCGAAGGCCTCCATCTGCACCAGAAACTCAATAAAGAGAGCGAAGGCGGGCGCGCGACCTATCGGGCCTAGCCGCCCCTCAGGTCCGGGATTCTCCCGACCTTGTGGCTAGGCCCAGCACAGGCTCACGGCATGATCACCATACGTTATACCGCCTGGGACGGGAGTCAGCGGGTCCAGCTGTCTGCCGACAAGGTCTTCCAGGAGTTGGCCGACCATCTGTCGGCCACCGATGACATGCGCCAGGCCATGGACAAACTCATGCGCCAGGGCGTGGAGGGGGAGAATGACGAAAAGCTCAAGGGCTTGGACGACCTGGTCCGCGACCTGCGTGAGCAGATGCGCGAGCGCTACCGCCAGGCCAATCTGGACTCGTCCTTGGACGAGATGCAGGACAAGCTGAATCAGATCCTGAACCAGGAGCGCAACACGCTTCAGCAGCGCCGTCCGCAGAAGCCCGAGTTGCAGAAAAACGAGGAGTTTCTCGACCGGCTGCCCCAGCGGATGAGCGATAAAATGGAGAAGCTCAGCCGCTATCCGTTCGAGGACGAAGCCGCCCAAGAGGCGTTTGACGAACTCATGCAGGAGTTCGAGAACATCCGTTCTCTGGAGGACTTTCAGCGGCGCTATAACGATTTGTTTAACGGCCCCCAGTCACTGACCTATGACGAGGCCCTCGACCTGATGAAAGAGATGACCCAGCTGCAGGAGATGGAGCAAAACCTGCTGTCGGGCCAGCCCGAGAAAATCGATCCCAGCATGCTCCAGGATATGCTCGGCCAGGGCGCACTCCAAGACTTCGAGAACCTGCAACAGATGCAGGCGTTATTGCAGGAGGCCGGGTTTGTCATCCCTCGCGAAGGGCGCTTGATGCTGTCGCCCAAGGGCATCCGACGCATCGGCCAGTTGGCGCTCCAGGACATTTATGCCACCCTGCTCCGGGACCGCTCCGGCGCCCACGCCGCCGACCACCGGGGGATTGCCGAGATCAAGGTCAACGAGACCAAGCCCTACGCCTACGGCGATCCCTTCCATCTCGATCTGGTCGGCACCCTCAAAAAGTCGTTGACGCGCCACGGCAGCGGGGTGCCGCTGCGCATCCAGCCCGACGATTTTACGGTGTATGAAACCGATCACGCGACGACCACCTCGACCGTCCTGTTGCTCGATATGAGTTGGTCGATGAGCTGGGAGGGACGCTTCGCCGCAGCCAAAAAAGTGGCCCTGGCCCTGGAGAGCCTGATTCGGACGCGCTATCCGCGCGACTATTTTGCCATCGTCGGTTTCTTCACCCGGGCGGTTGAGCTGAAAGTCAAGGATCTGCCCGAAGCCAGCTGGAATATGGGCGATCCGTTCACCAATCTGCAGGATGGCATTCGCCTGGCCTCAGACCTGATTCATCGCCATCCGAGCCAGAACCGACAGATCATTGTGGTGACCGACGGACAGCCGACGGCCTATTTTTCTCACGGTCGGCTGTACTGTGAGTGGCCCTTGTCGTTTGGCGGAATCAGCATGCGGGCCGCCCAGGAAACGCTCCGAGAGGTCGAGCGGGCCACCCAGCGCGGGGTGACGATTAATACGTTCATGCTCGACGACAGCCCCAGCCTGCGGGCCTTTGTGGAGAAAATGACCCAACTCAACCGGGGTCGGGCGTTCTATACCCGGCCCGACAGCCTGGGAGAATATCTGCTGGTCGATTACGTGTCGAAGAAGAAAAAGAAACTCTAACTGACGCCTCAGTCCGCGTCTTCCGTTATCTTCTGCAGCGCCCGTTGCTCGTCCGCCACCATCTCGGCAAACACCTCCTCTTCGAGCGTTCGATAGCGCTCAAGGACGGCCGCGACTCTGTCCTGGCCCTCGTGTTCGGCCATCCGGGCCAGTTTTTCAGACACCCAGTCGAGGTGGCGTTTCTCATCCTCCTGGAGTTCGTCAAGGACTTTGCGGGTGGCGGCGTCCACCTCGGGCCGGACGGCGTGCTCTTCGTAGCGCTTGCGCGAGCGTTCTTCGACCACATAGGTCAGGGCGAGCAGGTCGAGCAACTTTGAGGGCAGGCCGATCTTGCGGCGCAGATGGCGATGATAGCCGTTGTCAATGCGGACCGGGACGCCACCCAGGGCCCGAATCCGTTCGGTCCACAGCCAGGCGTGCTTGGTTTCGTCGGCCAGATGCCGGGAGAGTTTCTCTTGCAGACGGGGGTCGTCCATGCGGTTGATCAAGCGCAGAATGAGGTCGGCGCCGCGCAGTTCGGCCTCACGGTAGTAGTTGAACAGGAGAATATCGTAGGCGTTTTTGTCCATGGTGGTGTCTCTGACTCCTCATAGCCGAACCGTCCGGCCCAGGGCAAGCTGTGCGGCTCAGTCGGGGGCGACCTCCATGAGCCGGTCGATGCAGGCGTGTAGCTCGGTCAGGCTGCTGATCTCATATTCCGCTCGAGTATCCCCAAGCTGGTGTTGAAGCTGGGCCGGCAGGTCGGTGATGGCGAGGCGTTTGCGGTTCAGCCATACGCCGTGAATCCCGACCGCCTGGGCACCGGCAATATCGTGCAGCAGCGAATCGCCGACATGCACGACCTGCTCGGGCCGGCAACCCGCCTCCTCAAGCGCGGCCTCAAAGATGGCCGGATGGGGCTTGCCGCGCGTGAACTCGCCGCCAACAAAAATGGTGTCAAAAAACGCTTCCAGTCCGCTGGTGCTGACTTTGGTGCGTTGCATGGCTGGCGCACCGTTGGTTAACAGGCTGAGCTGGAAGCGCTGGCTCAGGCGGGACAGCAACGGCACGACATCAGGAAAGGGCCGGCAGTGACGGAGGCGGTGTTGCCAGTACACGGCTGCGGCCTCGCGTTCTACCGTAGGATCATGGCAGCCCCATTGCCCCAGGGCTTCTTGCCACACCGCCATGAGCATGGCCTCGGGCGAGGACAGGTGGCGCAGGTAGCGGTCATAGTCGCCCCAGGCCGTTTCTGAGGCCCGGCGGTAGGTCTGAATGAGATCCGGGGTCGGAATGTCGGGCCACCGCCGGCGTATGATCGCGCAGGCGTGATCGAGCGCTTCCTGAATGGAATCACCGTCATCGGCCAGCGTTCCGTCAAAATCAAAAAAAATTGCGCTGAGCATGGGTCACAGGTAGGCAGTTCGTGCTTCGTCGGCGTATCGTGCGGCTGCCTGTGGGGCTGTATTGTGCGCTTTCTGCGTGGCTTATGCAATTGTGGTGGCCGCGAAGCTTTGGTCTCGACCAGCTTGCGTGCTATACTCCCCCGCGCGTGACACGGAGTGTGGCTGATGAGCTGTCGAACCGACACCTGGGGCTCTGCGTTGAGGCTGGCCACGGCGGCGAAGGCTTGGCCAGCGGGCAGTGCCGAAGAGCGAGGAGGGAGGTATGTCTCTGGTTCATGAGCTGAGTAGCCTCCTGCCCGCAGCGCGCATCTCGACACGGGTCGCCGACCTGGAGGCGGCCGCAGGGGATGAATCGGCGTGTCAGCCGGTCCGGCCCGATGTGGTCGTCTGGCCGCTGTCTACCGACGAGGTCAGCCGTGTGGTCGGCTATGCCTGGGCCCACGGAGTACCGGTTACCGCACGTGGGGCGGGTTCGAGCCTGGAGGGCAATCCGATTCCGGTCCGGGGTGGGATTGTGCTCGACCTGTCCCGCATGGATGCGGTCGTTGAGGTTCATCAGGAAGATTTACAGGTCAGCGTCCAGCCCGGCATTGTGTATAACCGGCTGAATGAGCAGCTCAAACCGTGGGGTCTGTTTTTCCCGCCGTCGCCCGGTGGCAGTTCGGATGTGGCGACGATTGGCGGGATGGTCGCCAACAATGCCAGCGGTATCTATTCGGTCAAATACGGTGGCACGCGCGAGCATGTGAAGGCCGCCACGGTTGTCACTGGGACCGGACACGTCCTGGAACTCGGCACCCGGAGTCGCAAAACCTCCTCCGGCTATCATCTGCTGGGTCTGGTGGTTGGCTCGGAAGGAACGCTGGCGATTGCCACCCAGCTGACGCTCTCCCTGGCCGGCCTGCCTCAGGACCGCAAACAGGGCGCCCTGACCTTTCCGACCGAAAAGGATGCGGCCACGGCTATTGCGACGATGATGCGCTATGGCGTGGATCTGGCTGCGGTCGAATTTCTTGATCGGCGCTCCATCGTTGCCCTCAACCGCTACCGCGGGTTTGGTTTGGAGGAGCAGCCGTCGCTGTTTCTTGAGGTCCACGGTACCCCGGACTCGGTTGACGCTGTCTTTGAGACCGCCCAAGCCGTGTGTGAAGAGCAGGCCGGGCGGGTGATTGTCCTGCCCGACGGACAGAACCCGTGGGACGTGCGGCATTTTACCACCCGGGCGATTCAGGCGCTGAAACCCGAGGGCAAAACGATCCGCACCGATATGGGTTTTCCCCTCTCGCGTCTGCCCGAGGTGGTCGAACACAGCTATGCCATTGCCGAGCGCCACGGGGTTGTACTGCACACCTTTGGCCACGCCGGGCTTGGCATTTTGCACGCCCTGCTGCGCGAGGACCCGGCCGATACGCAGCGCTGGGCAGTGGCTCAGCGGGCCAAAGACGAGATGGTCGGATTTGTGTTGTCAGTCGGCGGGACGGCCTCGGGTGAGCACGGCATCGGGTTGGGCAGTCAGAAGTATGTCGCCCAAGAGCACGGCTCCAGCCTCGCACTGATGAAGCAGATCAAGCAGGTGTTTGATCCCAAATACATCCTGAACCCGGGCAAGATCTGGCCGGGCGAGGGCGTAGGCGGCTGAGCAGCCTCGATGCGAGGTCTTGTCGAGCGGGGCTGGGCCGCAGTATGATCCAGAGTCTGGAGATTCTATCGTCATCCATAAGAGGAGGGTCGTATGGCACAGTATACGCTCATTTCCGCTGACTCGCATATGTGCGAGCCGCCCGACATGTGGGCCGAACGGATCGATAAGCAGTATCGGGACCGGGCTCCGCACTCGATTCACGGCCACGAGGGCAAAGAGGGCGAGTTCTTCACCTGTGAGAATATCACCCCGATTCCCATGGCTGGGGCGTTTGGCGCTGGGGTCACGGCCGAAGAGCTGCCCAACCATAACACAAAGGGCTTTGCCGCCGCACCGGCCAGTGTGTGGGATCCGGCCGAACGCCTCAAAGAACAGGATCGAGACGGAGTGGCGGCCGAGGTGCTGTACACCACGTTCGGCATGATGCTGTACGGCTTGGACGACGCTGGCCTGCGGGGTGCCTGCTTCCGGGCCTATAACGACTTTGTGGCCGAGTATTGCAGTTATAATGCCGACCGGCTGGTCGGTGTCGGGCTGGTGACGCTCGAAGATATTGACGCCGGCGTGGCCGAACTCAAACGGTGTGCCGACAAGGGCCTGCGGGGAGCGATGATCTGGGCCTCGCCACCGGATGAACGGCCGTATGGCCACCCCGACTACGATCCGTTCTGGGCCGCCTCCCAGGACCTGAATATGCCCCTGTCGCTCCATATTCTGACCGGACGGGGAGGAACCGGGATCAACTTCAACAAATTCCTGACCTCGTATATGTCCCTGCCGGCCGAGATTCAGCGTACCCTGTCGATCATGATATTTGGTGGGGTGTTTGAACGCTTCCCCAAACTCCAGATCGTCTCGGCCGAGAATGACGTGTCCTGGATTCCGCACTTTCTGTACCGGCTCGACCACGCCTATGACCGCTTCCGGCATTTCGAGGGAGTGAACCTGTCCATGCTGCCGAGCGAGTATATGAAGCGCAACGTGGTCGCCACCTTCCAGTTCGAGCAGGCCACGGCCGATTTCACCCGTCAGCTGTTTGGCGCCGAACGCATCATGTGGTCGTCGGACTATCCCCACACCGACTCGACCTGGCCGCACTCGCGTGAGTTCATTGACGAGGCATTCAAGGATATGCCCGAGGAGGACATCCGGAGGGTGGTGGGTGGAAACGTCGCCCGCATTTATAGCGTGAACGTGTAGGGGAGGACAGGGGCGGGTTCGCCCCCGCTCCGTTGCTAGCGTAAGGCCCGGAAGAAGGTGCGGATATCCTCGGCGAGTTGCTGCGGCTCTTCGGCGTGGGCAAAGTGTCCACCGGCGGTCATCAGCGACCAGTGCTTGAGATTGTAGTAGCGCTCGGCCCAGCGACGCGGCATGAGCGCCAACTCCTGGGGAAACACGGCGATGCCGGTCGGCGACTCGACCACCGGGCTGCGGTCGTGTGACGGAGCCCACAGGTGGTGTTTGGCCTCGTAGTAGTAGCGCACCGAGGTGACAAAGGTCTCGGTCACCCAGTAGATCATCATCGTGTTCAGCAGATCGTCTTTTGAAAACCGCCGCTCGACCTCGCCTCCGCAGTCGCTCCAGTTCCGCCGCCGCTCCAGAATCCAGGCACACAGCGCGACCGGCGAGTCGTGCATGCCATAGGCCAGGGTTTGCGGGTCGGTGGTTTGCACCACCACATGGCTGGTCGCGCCCTGCATGCGGGTTTGCATGCGCTCATACCAGCCCTCCTCGTCCGGCCCGTAGTCCTTGGGATCGACCTGTTCGGCGGAAAAAAAGCCCAGCGGAATCGCCAGATTAATATGCGTGCCGATCAGGTGTTGGGCGTGCTTGTGGCCCAGCTGCATAGTCACCAGCGCTCCCCAGTCACCGCCCTGGGCGCCGAATTTGTCATAGCCCAGCACCTCCTGCATCAGCCTCAGCCACAGGTCGGCGGTGCGGACAAAGTTGATGCCCGGGGTGGTCAGGGGCGAGGAAAAGCCATAGCCGGGCAGCGACGGGACGACCACGTCAAAGGCGTCCTGGGGGTCGCCGCCAAACGCGGCCGGGTCGGACAGCGGCCGGATGATGTGTTTGAGATCCCAGAAGGTCCACGGCCAGCCGTGGGTCAGGATCAGCGGTATGGGATTGGGACCCTTGCCCGGCTCATGAATGAAGTGGATCGGGACGCCCTCGATGGTGGTCTTGTAGTTGGCAAAGGCGTTGATCTCGCGTTCGGTGGCGCGCCAGTCGTAGCCGTCCAGCCAGTACTCGACCAGCTCCATCAGGTAGGCTTTGTTCGTGCCGTAGGCCCAATCGGCATTATTGAAATCGTGCGGCCAGCGCACCCGGCTCAGGCGGCTGCGCAGGTCGGTCAGGGTCTGTTCGGCAACAGCAATCGTAAACGGCTCTTTTTGCATGCGAGACTCCAGTGTCTGAGGGGGGCGCTCAGTAGGCTGACAAACCGCCGTCGCCGGGAATCGCCACGCCGTTAACCATGCGCGACTCGTCCGAGGCCAGGAACAGGGCAATGCGGGCGATGTCTTCCGGTTCGCCGACCGAGAAGGGATATTTTTCTATTTGGGCTTTGAGGTTGATGGCGGCCGCCTGGGCGTTGGGGGCGGGAATATCCAGGCTCTCGCCAAAGCGTTGCTTGACCCGGTCGGTCATGATGACGCCGGGGCAGATCGCGTTGGCGCGAATGTTGTTTCTGGCATAGGTGCCGGCCAGAACCTGGGTGAAGGACAGGATGGCGCCCTTGGCCGAGGTGTAGACGTGGATGGGGAACGAGCCGCGCAGGGCGACAACCGACGACATGTTGATGATCGAGCCACCGCCGTTTTCAATCAGCTTGGGAATGCCGTGGCGACAACACAGAAAGGTGCCGAGCAGGTCGAGCGAGATGGTGTGGTTCCAGACCGACATATCGACCTCGGTGACCTTGCCGTCTTCGACAATCGAACCGCCGGCGCTGTTGTACAACACGTCGAGCTTGCCGTACACCTCAAGCGTGGTGTCAATCGCGTTTTTCACGCTGTCTTCCTTGGTGACATCGGTTTCCACAAAGGTGGCCTCACCGCCTCCCTCGCGGACCAGCGTTTCGGTCGCTTGGCCCAGTTCGGGCCGCAGTTCGGCAATCACCACCTTGGCCCCTTCTCGGGTAAAAATCTGCGAGGCCGCCCGGGCAATGCCCGAACCCGCACCGGTAATGAACACCACTTTTCCGTCGAGTCGTCCCATAGCTCGCCTCCTTCGTCTCGAGGGTATCGAAGTGTCGAGATTATGCCCACTAATAGCAGCCACAGGCAACGGGGTCAGGCGCGAGGCGTGTCAGGGCCGATCACGAAATCAGTCCACCGCCTGCTCGCCTCCTGCCACGTTGCCCTGACATCGGTGACGTGCGCCCCCGAAGGTCCGCGCCGGCACCAGTCGAGCAACTGCTCCAGCATGTCCCGGCGACCCTCTGCCAGCACTTCAACGCTGCCGTCGGAACGGTTGCGGACCCCACCGGTGAGGTCCAGTCGGCGTGCCAGCCTGCGTGTTGCAGCCCGGAAAAACACGCCCTGCACCCGGCCCCGAACCGTGATGTGAAGCTGGTGCATGTTGGGGGTGAACGCGCTAGCGGTCGGTATGGCCAAAACCGCCGCCTCGGCCGCTGGCGGCCAGCGCTTCAACCTCGTGCCAGGCGACCCGCGCCACCGGCGCGACAACGAGCTGGGCGATGCGCTCCCCGCGCCTGATGCGAATCGGCTGGCGGCCCAGGTTGATGACCAGGATCTTGACCTCGTCGCGATAGTCGGCGTCAATCGTACCCGGGCTGTTCAGGACCGTCAGACCGCTGCGCAGGGCCAGACCGCTGCGTGGCCGGATCTGCGCTTCATAGCCGTCGGGTAGGGCCAGGGCGAATCCGGTCGGGACCAGGGAGCGCTCCAGCGAACCGAGGCTGAGTTCGGTCGACAGGTCGGCGTAGATATCCATGCCTGCGGCGCCCGCTGTCATATAGCGGGGCAGGGGCAGGGGGTCAGGCTGATGGCGCAGACGGGTGATGGGGACACGCACGGTCTTGTTCATCGGAGATGTGCCGCATCAGAGGGCGATCAGGGCCTGGTAGTCGCTCATCGAAGGCGGCTCGCCCAACACGGTCAGGGCCAGCCTGTCGGGCTGAAAACACGCAGCTGCCACCGCCCGGACGTCCTCAAGGCTGACGTGTTCAATGTCTGCCAAGACCTCGGCAATTGGCACGTCGCGCTGAAAACACATTTCACACCGCGCCACCCGATGCATCCAGGCTTCGCTCGTCTCAAGTTCAAGCAAGAGGCTGCCTTTGGTCTGACTTTTGGCGCGTTGTAACTCGTTGGCGGAAATGCCGGATTGAGCGATTTCGGCCAGACTGCGACAGGTCAGGCGCATGGCCTCAGGCACCAAAGCGGGGCTGGTCGACAGATAGATGCCCAGATAGCCCGCGTCCCGGGCGGAGAACAGGAACGAGCTGACATCGTAGACCAAGCCGCGTTGCTCTCGAATTTCCTGAAACAGGCGGGAGCTCATCCCGCCACCCAGGACACTGTTGAGCAGGTGAGCCGCATACCACTCGGGGGCGGTCTGCGACACACACGGCACGCCCAGACTGAGGTGGGTTTGTTCGAGTCCGCGGGGGTGGATTGAGACGCCGGGACGGGCGACTGGCGGAGTGTCCTGTCGAGCCTGGGCCGTTCCCGTCAGGCTCGACAGCACCGGCCCCAGCGCCTCAAGGAGCGTGGTGTGGGAAGCCCCGCCCGCCATGCTGACAACGATCCGCTGGGGGCAGTAGTGGTCGTGACGATAGCCCAAGAGATCCTCGCGCCGCAGCCGCGAGACCGACTCCAGGGTGCCGGTGATCGGCCAGCTCAGGGGATGATCGGGCCAGAAGTCGCGGTGAAACAGGTCGCCGATCAGCTCATCCGGCTGGTCTTCACTCTGGGCTATCTCTTGGCCGATGACCGAGCGTTCGCGTTCGATCTCTTCGTCCGGGAAGCTCGAGTGGAGGAGGATATCGGCCAGCAGATCGAGGGCCAGCGGCAGGTGTTCGTTCAGGGTACGCGTATAATAGCAGGTGTACTCTTTGCCGGTGAAGGCGTCGAGCGTGCCGCCGACCGCGTCGATCTCCTGGGCTATCTGGGCGGCGGTGCGTCGGGCCGTGCCTTTGAAGAAGAGGTGCTCAAGAAAGTGGGAGATGCCATTCTGGTGGCGGGATTCGTCGCGCGACCCGCTCTCGACCCACACACCCACGGTGACCGTAGGCATGCGTGGGACTTCCTGGGAGACCAGGCGCAGTCCGTTGTCGAGAACTGTGCGGTGGATCATCTAGCTGTTTCCACCCGCCCGCTGCTGTTCATTGCGTGCGTCTTTATGGCTGAGCCGGATTTTTCCTTGGCGATCAATTTCCAAGACTTTGACGGGTATTTCGTCGCCTTCGTTGACGACATCGGTCACCCGCCGCACACGCTCGTCGCTGAGTTGGGAAATATGCACCAAGCCATCGCGGCCGGGCAGAATCTCCACAAAGGCGCCAAAGTCAACGACTTTCTTGACCAGGCCGGTATACACCTGCCCGATCACGGCCTCGGCCGTGATACGCTCGATCTTGGACAAGGCTTTTTCCAGGGACTCGGTATCGGGCGCGGCGATACACACCGTCCCGTCGTCTTCAACATCGATCTTTGCCGTCGTCTCTTCGACAATCGAGCGAATCATTTTCCCGCCCGGGCCGATGATGTCCCGGATTTTGTCCGGGTTGACTTTGATCATGTGGATGCGCGGGGCAGAGGCGGCCACCACTGTCCGGGGAGCTTCGAGGGCGTGGACCATCTCGTTCAGGATATGCAGGCGGCCCTCGCGGGCCTGATACAGGGCTTGGCGCATGATCTCGCGGGTGACCCCCGAGATTTTAATATCCATCTGCAGGGCAGTGATGCCTTCGGTCGTGCCGGTCACTTTGAAATCCATGTCGCCCAGGTGGTCCTCATCGCCCAGGATATCGCTCAGGATACGCACCTCTTCGCCCTCTTTGATCAGCCCCATGGCAATCCCGGCAACCGGAGCCGTGATGGGCACGCCGGCGTCCATCAGCGCCAGGGTACCGCCGCACACGCTGGCCATTGACGACGAACCGTTCGATTCGAGGATTTCTGACACGATGCGCACGGTGTACGGAAACTCGGCCGCTGGCGGTTGGACGGCTGACAGGGCGCGTTCGGCCAGGGTGCCGTGGCCGATCTCCCGCCGACCGGGGTTCCGCATGGGACGGACCTCACCCACGCTGAAGGGGGGGAAGTTGTAGTGCAGCATGAACCG
>JAAXHF010000668.1 GCA_012271025.1 Deltaproteobacteria bacterium
CCACACGCCACAGAAACTCGCGCACCGCAGGTGTGTCAATGTTGAATTTGGGCAGGGCCGGCAGATCCCACCAGGCCTGATAGCCAAGGGCTTCCCGGCTGCCGACCCCCTGCCGCAGGGCCTTGCGGGCCGCAGGGTCGGGATAGGCGGCAAAGTGACGTTTGCCCGTCAGACGCTCCGGGTCGAAGTGGAACCAGTCCACATACGGCGAGGCCGCGCCGTTCTCCAGGGTGTGATGAAACTGCCACAGGCCCCGACCGGCGTGGTGAAACACACCGTCGAGCACGACGCGGATATCGCGCGCATGTGCCTGGTCAAGCAGCTCCCGGAAGGCTGGCGTGCCGCCCAGCAGCGGATCGACTGTGAAATAGTCGTAGGTATGGTAGCGGTGGTTTGCCGCCGAGGAAAAAATCGGGTTGAGATACAGCGCGCTGATCCCCAGGTCGGCCACATAGTCGAGGTGTTCGGTCACCCCGAACAGGTCTCCACCCTGAAAACCGAAGACGGTCGGCGGACTGCCCCAGGCTTCCAGCGTGTCAGGCTTGGCCAGACGGGTGGAGCGGGCAAAACGGTCCGGAAAAATCTGGTAGAAGACCGCGTCTGTGACCCAGCCGGGTATGGAGGCCGGCATACGACTCCTTTCTGACACTCGCCTTCCCGTACCCTTTCGTAGAGAAGATACCGATTTCCCCACCCACTCGCGATAGTAGCGATGCCTCTAGACCTCCCTCGCTAGGCAAAAGTCGCATTGAGATAGTGGAGCT
Source organism: Deltaproteobacteria bacterium (assembly GCA_012271025.1). The sequence continues at coordinate 765 of JAAXHF010000668.1, forward strand.
GCTCGGGAGACAGCCGCCAGCCGGAGGCCTGACAGTTCTCCATGATGCGCGCCGCGCTGTTCGATTTCGGAATCACGACGACGTTCGGGTGCGACGTACACCAGTTGAGGGCGACCTGAGCGGGCGTCTTGCGGCTGAAGGCGGCGACCTGCTCCACAGCCCGCATCCGCCAGTCGTGGGGAAACACCGCCGGGGTGGCCAGCCGGCCGTCGTCCAGGGGCGTGTAGGCGATAATCGTGATGTGCTGCTCCAGACAGTAGGGCAGCAGGTCGGCTTCAATGGCGCGCCGGTTCAGATTGTACAGGACCTGGTTTGCCACAATGGGAGCGTTGCGCAGGCTGGCCTGGGCGGCTTGCAGCTGTTGCAGCGAAAAATTGCTCACCCCGATATGTTTCACCAGGCCGTCATCAACCAGCGACTCCATCGCCCGCATGGTGTCCTGAATGGGCACCCCGGGGTTGGGCCAGTGGACCTGGTAGAGGTCGAGGCTGTCCGTATTGAGACGGCGCAGACTGGCCTCGGCCGCTCGGCGCACATCGTCGGAGCGGAGGTGGTTGCCCGACACCTTGGTCGCCAGCACGACCCGGTCGCGCAGCCCCTTGACAGCCTGACCGACGACTTCTTCGGTGCCGTATATTTCTGCCGTATCAATCAGAAACGCGCCCAGTTCGATGCCGGTTCGCAGCGGCTCGACCCCGCCGCTATACCGCCATACCCCCAGCCCGACCTCTGGAATCATCATATCGGTACTACCCAGCGCTTTGTGTTCCATCGTACTCACTCCCTGTCCGAGGCGTCCGGTGGGCATTACAGGATGCGCGTCTCGCCCCGCTCCAGCACCACCAAGCCCGAGGGGTCACGAAAGTAGCGGCGCTCATCAGTCCCGGTCCCTACCCCGATTGCTGCGCCGGCCGGAACGCTGTGAAACCGATCAACGATGGCGCCCTTGAGCTTCACGCCCGCTCCAATTTCGGCCCGGTCCATGATGATCGACTCCTCAATCTCTACGCCCTTGCCGATCCGTACGCCGCTGCCAATCACCGACCGGACGATACGCCCGCCTTCCAGCTGAGAGCCCTCTCCAACGAGGGTGTCTCGGACCTCCCCTCCGTAAAAACGGGTCGGCGGACCGTCATAGATGGTGCCGAACACCGGCCAGTGCGGATTGTGCAAATCAAAGGCCGGTGTCTCGCCCAGAAGGTCCATATGCGCCTCCCAATACGCCCGCAGGGTGCCCACATCACGCCAGTAGGCGCGTTCCTCTGCCGGTTTGACGCCGGGGATTTCATTTTCCAGAAAATCGTAGGCCAAGACCTGCTGGCGCGGAAACAGCTCGGGAATGATCGTCCGCCCGAAGTCGTGCTCGGTACTTCGGCGCGAGTCTTCCAGCAAAGTCCTGACCAGCAGGTCGGTGTTGAACACATAGTTCCCCATCGAAGCATAGACGCGGTCGGGATCGCCGGGCATGGGCTTCGGGTGGGACGGCTTTTCCTCAAAGCCGATGATGCGCCGTTTCTGATCAACCTCGATCACCCCAAAGCTGCCGGCCTCGGACACCGGAACGGGCAGAGCGGCGACCGTCGCCTCGGCCGCGTGCTCAAGGTGAAAGGCAACCATCTGGTTGAGGTCCATGCGATAAATATGATCGGCCCCAAACACGGCGATCAGATCAGGACGAAAATCCTGGACCAGGTTGAGGTTTTGATACACGGCGTCGGCCGTGCCCTGGTACCAGTCTTCGCCCCACCGCATCTGGGGCGGCACGACCGTAATAAAGGTCTCTTTGAGGCCGCCGCCGATCCGCCAGCGCCAGGTCGAGCGCAGATGCTCAATCAAGGACTGTGATTTGTACTGGACCAGGATGTAGACCGAAAAAATGCCCGAATTGATGAAGTTGGACAGCACGAAGTCGACAATCCGGTGCTTGCCGGCAAACGGGACGGCGGGCTTGCTGCGGGATTTCGTCAGCGGGAACAAGCGCTCGCCCTTGCCGCCGGCCAGAATCATGCCCAGCAGGCGCAGTCTGCGCACGGTATGCCTCCTATCGGAACATCACCTGTTCCAGAGCCGGAAACAGACAATTCTGCTGCTCCCGGTCGGCCACAAAGCACTCCTGTTCGGCCTCCAGCCGTCCCCGCTCCCGCACCGAGCGGGCGAGCTGCAGGAGGCGTTTCAGATCGGTCGAATGGGTCAGGAAACGCTGCTCGGCGTAGTCACGGGCGGTTCGGGTGGTGATGAGGAACGGCCAGTCCGAGGCCTGCATCAGCAGCAGTTCTTTGCCGGCTTGGCACAGCACACGGCCGAGTGGGCTCTTTCGGTCTGCCTCGCGTGTTACCTGCACGGCATCCCAAAACTGAAACTCTCCGTCGTACAGACGCTCCCAGACCCAGGCGGTATCTTTATTCAGCCAAGTCCGATGGTCTCCGCCCTCCCCCCACGATCCTTCGGGCAGGCTGACGGTCCGGGTCGGGGGGTAGCGGTCGAGGGCCGCGCTACAGGTCAGCGGCACGATGCGCTGCCGCTCCAGTTCCGGATAGAGGGCCTCCAGCCACTGCGGCCCCTCGTGCCACCAGTGACCGAGCAGCTCGGCATCGTAGGCGGCGCAGGTCAGGCCGGCCGGCCCGGCGTCGGTCGCGGCCAGCTGCCCGGCGAAATGGCGCGCGTGCGCCCGAGCCTGGGCACGCGCACGGGCGGGCGTGTAGACCGCCTTGTGGTCCAGTTCGGCCCGCTCCTCGCTTACCCGCCACAGCTTCAGGCCGCCCGGGTCGTGCTGCTTGTGGAAGTCGAGATACCACGGGTCACCCGGGTAGCCCACCTCTTGACTCCACACCAGACGGCTGGTGTCGGGGTCGCGCAGCAAAACCTTGGCCGTTCCCGTCCCGCTCCGCGAGGCGACCCGGTAGGTGTGATGCGGCGACAGCGGGGCTGCCGGGCGCCCGCCTGCCTGACCGTGCAGAGCCGTCGCCTGCGTGGGCTCGGCTCGGTAAGGCAGGCTGGGGAAGACGCCCTGAACCGACTGCCCATCAACACAGAAAAACGCCAGACCGCACGCCGCCACGTGCTCCTCAAGCCCCCGCCGCAACGAGCGGTGCTGTTGGCGATTGGCGCCAACCGGCGGAAGCCAGTGGTAGCGTGGACGATAGCCGCATTCCGGCAACCATATCCCGGCCGGACGACGGCCAAAGTGTCTTTCGTGGCTGAAGGTCGCCAGCCGTAGCTGCAGGCGAACGCTCTGCTCACAGGCCAGCAGGGGCAGATAGCCGTGGGTCGCCGCCGAGGTCATGAGTTCGACGTGGCCGTCTTCCATCAGATTCCGAAAGGCGGCCAACAGGGCGCCGTCGAGAGCCTGCCACTGCGCAAGCCGCTCACGGTAAAACCCCTCCCAGTAATCCGCCAGATCGGCAATGTCAGCCCGGCCCTTGGACTGAAAATATCGACGGGTATCGGCACACGCCCGCAGACGGGTATCGAGGAAGAACTGGAGTTCGGCTGGCAGGAGGGGGCTGGCCAGCTGCTCGCACAGGACTGGCGAAAGGCTCAGGGTCAGCTGGGGCGAGGTGCCGCGCTGGGCCAGCGAACGGAGCGTATGCAGGAGCGGCAGGTAGCATTCGGTGATCGCTTCACACAGCCAGTCGCTACCGTGCGGCCAGCGCTCATGGCCCAGCACAAACGGTTGGTGGGCATACAGGACGAGGGCCAGGGACTTGTGCGGGTCTGAGGCCATAGGTCTAGCCCGGAGCGACCGCTGCCTGTCGGGCGCTGACAAGCTCCTGGTACAGGTCGAGATAGCGGTGCGCCGAGCGTGTCCAGGAAAAGTCCTGGGCCATGCCCCGGCGCATCAGCCCGTGCCAGGCGGCCGGGTCGGCAAAAGCCGTCAGCGCAGCCCGCACGGCCTGGGTCAGCGCCTGGGGGCTGGCGTCTTCGAACACAAAGCCGGTGCCCTGTCCGCTGTCGGCGTCAAAGGGGACCACCGTGTCGCGCAGCCCGCCGGTCGCCCGCACGATCGGCACCGTGCCGTAGCGCAGGCTGTAGAGCTGACTGAGTCCGCACGGCTCATAGCGCGACGGCATCACAAAACAGTCACTGCCGGCCTCAATCTGGTGGGCCAGGGCTTCGTCAAAACCGATCCGCACCCCGATCCGTCCGGGATGCGCCCGAGCCCGCTGGGTCAGCAGTGTCTCGTAGCGCGACTCTCCCGAGCCCAGGATGACCAGACGGCAGTCCAACTCCAGCAGGGCGTCAAGCGCGCCGGCCACCAGGTCGATGCCCTTCTGGTCAACCAGCCGGGTGACCATGCCCAGCAGCGGCCTGTCCGGCGCGTCGGACCAGCCGTACTCGCCCAACACGGCGCGCTTGCACACCGCCTTGCCGCTCAGGTCTTCGGCGCCATACTGGGCGGCGATCAGCGGGTCGGCCTCCGGGTTCCACACCGCGTAATCCGCCCCGTTCACAATACCGACCAGGGCCGAGCGGCGGGCCCGAATACAGCCGTCCAGGCCAAAGCCGAGGGCCGGGCTGCCAATCTCTTCGGCATAGCTGGGACTGACCGTCGTCAGCCGGTCGGCATAGTAGAGTCCCGACTTCATGAAGTTGAGGGAGCCGTAAAACTCCAGCCCCTCGGGCTGAAACAGAAACGGGGGCAGGCCGGTCAGGCCAAAAGCCCAGTTCGGAAAGATGCCCTGATAGGCGAAGTTATGGATGGTGAAGACGCTGGCCGCCTGCCTGCTGCGCGCGTCCAGGCCGGGCAGAAAGCGCAGCAAGGCCGGTATGAGGCCGGTATGCCAGTCGTGGCAGTGAAAGACCTGGGGAAACCAGCCCAGACGCTCGACCAGGGCCAGGACGGCCCGGGAAAAGAAGGTGAAGCGCAGCGCATTGTCGGGATAGTCGCCGTTCCCGTTGCCATACAGACCGGGCCGGGCAAAAAAGTCGTCCTGCTCGACGGCGTATACCGGCACCCGAGCGGCCGCCCCGTCCGGCTCGGGCAGGTGGGTCTGCCACACCCGAGCCGTCCGCGGGCCGATGACCAGCGGGACCTGGAGGTCTGGGACGAGTTCGGTCAGCGGGAAGCCTCCGTCGCGCAGGCTTTGATACAGCGGCATGACAATGCGGACATCATGCCCTAGCGCGGCCAAGACCTGGGGTAAGGCGCCGTTCACATCGCCCAAGCCGCCGGTCCGGGCGAACGGAGCAACTTCGGCGCTGATGAACAGGATACGGAGAGCGGCGTCCACGTGGCATTCCTCGGTACGGGGTTTGGTAATCGAGCGCAGGCGGTCATGTGCGGCCGATCTGCTTCGGCCCGGCCATTCTGTCGCGTAGGAGCGAGGTCGGGATTGCCGGCAGGGTGGTGATACGCACCGTTCCGCGCGAACTCAGATCAATCGACAGGTGGGCGATGGTTTCGTTATCCGGGGCCTCGACGATGGTGACAAAATCATAGCTGCCGAGCGTGGCGTACTGGCCAAGGACAGTGCAGCCGAATTCGGCAATCTCGGAGTTCACCTCTTCGATGCGTTCAGGGTTATTGTGGAGCGTCTGGCTGCCTTCCGGGGTCAGGGTACTCAGCAGGATGTAGGTCGGCATGGCCTCCTCCTCGGGTCTAGTGGCGTTTCAGTGGCGGGTCTCTTCGGACTGGACGAGAACCGGGGTGACGAGATGGCCGGCGGCGCGGTCCAGGTCGCGCTCCTGCGCGGCGCGGAAGCTCGTGGCCGGCGACTCACAGCGCAGGCACTGCCGGTAGGCCGAGGCGTACAGCGCCTGTTCTTCAGGGCTGAGTTCATAGCGCCGGGTCAGATAGGCGAGGTGTCGGTCACTCTCCTGTGTTTCGGCCCACGTCATGGCGTAGTGCACCCAGCCACACCGGGGGCAGGCGAGGAGACGTCTGTCAATGAGGCGGGAGGGCGAGCCCTGCCCGCTGTCGTCCGCAGCCATAGGCTCTCAGTCGAGGCTCACCCGGAAGTTGTGGCCGTTGTCGGTGATCCACATGGCAAAATCATCTTCGGGCAAGGGCGAATTTGTCCGCAACAGCTGGTAGCGATACTCGACCTGCGCGCTGCGCGGTCCCCACACCTTGCCGACATACCGGCGGGGCAGAGGGACGGTCTGAATCAGCTCGTAGATTGCGTCATCGGCCAGCCCCTCGCCCTCACGATCATGTCCGGCCCGGTCGGGCAGGGTTTGCAGGTGCAGTCCTTCGAGTTTGGCCTGGGTCCAGTTGGGGGCGTTCCAGCTGTCCACGCCCCACAGCAGCCGGACCTCGGTGATGCGTCCCTCTCGGTCGAGATAGTCGATTTCGCGCGAGACGATTTCCTCGCTGAACACCTCGGACAGCTGCTCCTGGCCGTTCTGGATATACATGAAGCGGTGGTGCAGCAGAAACGAATCCTTGTCGTGGAAATAGCGGGGCGGCTCAATGACGGCCTGGCGCACCGTGGGGTCGGTGTTGGGGACGACCTGCATCACCTCGCTCTCTTCCGTTCCGTCCCAGCTGGCGGCTTCTCCCAGCGCCGACCAGGTGTAGCGGACCGCGACCATCTGGATGCTCGGGTCCTGGTCGGTCCACACCTTGGTGAGTTGAAACATGGACCTTCTCCTTAGTCGGTCTTCATGATCGCCGCATCTGAGAGGCTGCGCTGGACTTCGTAGCTGCGGACGGTCGGCCGCCCCATGAAGAGCGGTGTGATCCTGGTAAACAGGTCACGGGCTACCTCGCCGTCGGCGTAGGCGGCCAAGTCCTCTTTTGTCGCCCAGGTGCTGATGCCGACAATCTCATTGCCGTTTTGCAGCAGCTGGGCCAGCAGGCAGCCGGGCAGCGCCTTGGCCCGACCGACGAATTCGGTCAGCAGGGAGATTGCCTCCGCCTCTTTGCCCGGCTGGACCGTTCCATAAAAGAGCCGTGTAAACATGGCGTTTCCCTCTACAGGACATGCACATTATTGCCCCAGTAGTCTTCCCAGCGCTCGGCCTTGTTGGGCGTCCACATGCCGCCCACATGCCAGCTCTGCACCACCTGGGCGCCGCGCGGACCCCGGATCTTGCCCACAAAGCGGCGCGGCAGGGACAGCGTCTTCAGCATCTCGGCCCGCTGTTCCGAGAAGGCTTCCATGTCCTCCGAGCCGTAAAACTTGTACGACAGATAGGGGCTGTCCTCACCGTACTTTTCGATGAACTCGGGGACTTCGGTCGGCTGGTACTGCGGCGCATCCCAGTCGTAGATACTCCAGTAGATGCACATCCCGCCCAGCGTCCCGTCGCGGTCGACAAACTCGACCTCTTGGGCCACGATCTCTTCGGTGTACAGCGGGCTTTCCTCACGCTTGCCGTCCCGGAAAATCTCGTAGTAGTGATGAAACGCGTATTCCTCGACGTGCTTTTCCTGGGCGGGATCCCACACGTCGGACGGCAGGCGAATGACCTTGCGCCGGACCCCGTCATCGGGCAGCTCAATCACCTGGCCCTGGGTCTGCACGGACTCCCCGGTTTCATCCAGGGTCGTGCCGCCAAAGCCCCGCATCAGCGTTCCGCCGCGTGGCATGGAGCGGGTCTCACGATGCGCCTCCCAGTCCGGGGCTTGGTTGAGTGGGGTCCAGGTGTAGTGAATATTCACCATTTCGATGCCCGGACCGTTGTCCACATAATTCCGCTTGATATAAAACGCCATCGTGTCTCCTCCTTGGAGTTGCGGCTTGGTCTTGGTGTGCTGTTGCAAACTGCTGGTTGTCTGCAACCCCTAGCACGGGCTGTGGGCAGGAACAATCTTGTGAGCCGTTGAATTGTGTAACAAGAATGACCAAAAGTTCAGTTTTTGGACTATTCAGTTCAGATTCGCGCTCCTTCCCGATCCAAAAAACGCCGCCTCACAGCCGTGGCGAATAGCGCTGGGTGTCGTACAGGCGCTCAAGATCGACCGTTTTGAGGCTGCCGACAGCCTGTGTCAGCGGCACCAGGGACAGCTGGCAGGCTGGGGCAATCCCCTGGGCGCTCACCATCTGACCGAAGGCGCCTTCGACAACGGCTTCCACCGCCCTGGTCCCGAACAGCCTGCCCATGATCCGGTCCACCACAGACGGCGAGCCCCCACGCTGGCTATGACCGATGACAAGCGCTCGGGAATCAAAAGGCGTTTGGCGACGAATACGCTCCGCCAGCCGATTGCCGATCCCGCCGAGACGCTCGTGGCCGAACGCATCCCGGTCGGTATCGATGGTCACCAGGCTCTCATCGACGGCTGTCGCGCCTTCTGCAACAACAACGACCGCGTAGCGCGGATAGCGTCGGTTCTGCTTGCCGCGCTCCAGACGCTGGGTCAGCAGGCTATACACGTGTTCGTACGAAAACGGATACTCGGGAATCAGTACCATGGCCGCCCCACCCGCCATGGTACTCCACAGGGCCAGGTGTCCGGCGTGGCGGCCCATGACCTCGACGACCTGCACCCAATGGTGGGAGCCGGCCGGGGTGCGGACCTGTTCGATCACTTCGGCGCAGTTTCGCAGCGCCGTATCAAAGCCCAGCGTGTAGTCGGTCCGGTTCAGATCGTTGTCGATAGTCTTGGGGATGCCGACAACCTTGCCGCCCTGCTGACACAGCCTGGCCGCAACCCCCAGCGTGTCTTCCCCGCCCAGCGCAATCACCGCATCGAGCTGCAAACGCTCGATATTGGTCAGAACTTCCTCTGAGCGATCACTCGGCTCAGTCTGATCCGGCAGGGGGGTGCGGAATGGATTCGTCCGGGACGAGCCCAGATTCGTCCCGCCGTCACGGTCCCAGCGTCGAACCATATGGTCTTCCAGCAGAGTCCACTCCTGACAGCCTTCGTCCAGCAAGCCGTGCCAGCCGTCATACAGGCCGATGACCTCAATGCCCAGGACGGTCGCCTTATAGACAATGGCTTTCAGTGCCGGATTCAGGCCGGGCGCATCGCCACCCCCGGTCAACACCCCAATCCGTTTGATGTGGTGCGTACTCATGTGACACGTCTCTCTTCCATAGGATAGGCAGTGTACCTAACTATGTAACATGTCCCTTGAGAGACAATAAGCAATTTACATACCACCCATATGAAAATTGTATGAAAACATGGGGCGTGCAAGCAGGCTGCCGTTTTTGCGTCAGCGCGGGCGCGGAGTGGAGCGGGCCACAGCGCAACGGCCACGGGATCTGCCCAAGAAATTCGCAGCACCTGCCGCGCTTTTCAGCAACGTCGGTCCAGGCAAACCGACGCGGTCGCCCGGTGGCGAAAGAGCGGGGTCTGCGTTCATGAACGAACTTGACAGCCAAACACCATCAGGGGTAGAAGCGGCATACGATCCTGCCCGCTCAGCCACAGGAGGACCCCATGCAGTTTTTGATCACCATCACATGGCGCGCCGGGGCGACCGTTGCGCAAAATCGCTCAGCAGCCAGCGTGGTCCAACGACGCCTGATGCAGCCGTCCGAGGGGGTCAGAATCATGAACACGGTGGCCGATCTGGGCAAGCGCAAGCTGTATATTCTGGCCGAGGTGAATGAGCAGGCGGTCAACAATATCCAGGACACCCTGGAACTCACTACCCAGCCGGCTATAGACAGCGTCGAGACGACGCTGGTGGTGGACGGCAAGCGGGCGATCAACACCTATCTGACGATGTAGGCCGGACAGCCCCACCCTCTCCTTCTCGGCGATAATACAGCACGTTCACGCCGGCCGGCTTGAGCCGACCGGTCCGAAAGTCCGGCGTATGGTGCAAACGCCCGTCCAGAGCCAGGTCATCAATGCGCTCAGGCGGAGCAAACACACGTCCCAGGCTGCCCAGCCAGCAGCGCTGGGGATAGCGGGGGTCCTTGTTCAGCAACAAGAGCGCGCGTTCTGTCCCGTCCCGGCTGGATTTGACACACGCAAGAACCTCGCGGTTGCGCACCCGCAGCAGGCGGACCGGCCCCTCCTCGTTGAACACCCGGTAGGTCATCTTGATGCGATGCACGTCGGCAATAAAATCGCGCAAATCCCAAACCGGCTCTTCCCAGTCCTGAGGCCGAGTTTTGACCACATCGAGCCGACGCCGAAACCCGTACTCGAAGCCCATCGGCATCATCACCCCGCTCGAGTACAGGCCGGCAAATGCGTAGCGCTGCCTGACCGCAGCCCGGTCGCCGCCCAGTTCGGTGGCCAGGCGCTCGGTATCGTGCGATTCGGGAAAGCTGATCGACGGCGCCCAGGGCGCCGTGCGTTGGTAGTGGTTGACGCACCAGCGGCCGTTCCAGTCCCACCACTTTGAGCTGTTGAACACATAGTCGAACCCGGCCTGGGCCAGCTGCACAGTCTGCTCAATGGGACAGCCCAAGGACTCGGCCACAAACAGACGGTCGGGGTAGGAGTGTTTCAACTCCTGGATGAGAAAGGTCCACAGCGCGGTCGGGACTTTATAGGCTGCGTCGCACCGAAAGCCATCAAACCCGAGCCCGGCGTAGTGCCTGAGCAAATCGAGCCAGTACTGCCACAGCTGTTCACGGTCCGGGCTGCCAGCGTTGTCTATTTCGACCAGATCGCCCCACACGACCTTTTTCCTGCCATCCCTGGCGCTGGGGTGGATCCGTTTGCCGGCGGCGTCGTACTTGTACCAATCGGGGTATCGGGCAACCAGGACCGAATCGAAAGCGGTGTGGTTGATGACCAGGTCCATCATCACCCTGAGGCCGAGCCGCTTGGCCGCACGCAGCATGCGTTTCAGCTGGACCTGGGGCCGGCCGGCGTTCGGGTCCAGCAAACGCGGATCGACACTGTAGTAGTCCTTGATCGCGTACAGGCTGCCCGAGTAGCCCGCAGCGTGAAAGGCGTTGATAAATACCCAGTCGAAGCCCATCCGCCGGGCTCGCTCGAGATGCGGCTGCCAGCTCGGCAGGGGGCCGGCCAGCAGCGGAAACAGGTTGTAAATCCGCAGGCCGGGCGTCCAGGGCGGGGCGGAGCCAGAGGGAGCGGGGACGGTCATACGGGCTGGCGCGGGGTGGTTCACACCCCTTGGATCGGCACGCGCCGGGCAGAAATCCGTTTTGACAGCAGGAGTACTACTTCAAGCACGCCAGACGCATAGCGCGCCTGGATGCCGGTAGACTTGACCCCATCGGGCAGCGGCACGACCTGCTCAAAGCGTCTGGGCTGCCCGCTGCCGTTGCCCGGCTCCGCAAGGGCAATCTGCACAATCAGCTGGTTGCTGACCACGAACAGCCCGATGTCCTGGGGATCACACGCCGGCAGCGCCAGCCGGTAGCGCAGCTGTCCATCCTCAACGGCGCGTTCTATGTGCGGACTCCAGCCCTGCTGCTGCAAGCCAGAAGTCGGACCGTCCTGAGCCGCAGACCGTTCCACCGGCGTCGGCTGGTCCGTCTGTGGGAGGGACGCTGCGGTGGTACGGGTGGGCGGCTGCTCATCGGCCAGCGGCAGGCTGTCGCGCCACAGAAAGGTGAGCAGCTCTTTGAGATGAGCGCGCCAGTTCGTCCAGTTGTGGCCGCCGACCAGCTCTTGAAACAGACACGGACAGCCCTTGGCTTCGAGCAGCGGTACGAGCTGATGATGAGCCGGAATGAACTGGGGTTCGTACTTGCCGACATCAAAATAAAACGCCACCTTGGCCCGCAGCTTACTCACCAGATCCGGCAGCAGCTTGGCCTCCACGCGCTGACTGCGGGGAATGGCGAAGCGTCGGCGCAGATCGGTCGCCTGATCGCTGTGCAGCAGGAACAGGGCGCTCGACTGTCCGCCGACCTTGGAGAACAGGTGCGGATAGGCGAGTCCCAGATAGGTGGACATCAGCCCGCCCATGGAGGCGCCCATCGTCCCCCGCGCCTCCCGGTGATCAAGCGTGCGGTAATGGCTGTCAATATGGGGGATCATTTCCTGTTCGAGAAAGCGGGCATAGTCATCATTGGCCCAATACTCGCGGATGCGTTCGCCGGGATTCATCATGACCGCCATCAGCGGCGGGAGTTCGCCAGCCTGAATGAGATTATCGAGCACGGTCGCCAGGCGGGCCCGGGTCAGGTACTCGCCCCCGTCGTGGACATACATGGTCGGGTAGCGGGTCGTCCTGGCCTGCTCATAGTTGGGCGGCATGTAGACATACACCCGGCGGGTGTTGCGCATGACCGCGCTCTGAAAGTCGAACTCCTCGACCTCGCCGTGGGGGATGCCGGCCACCTGTTCGAGTTCCGGCGGATCGCGCAAGTCGCCGATAATAAAGTAGGAATTCTGCTCGCCGACGCCGTTATCGACCGCATTCGGGCAGAACGGATCGGACACCCACTCCCCGTCGACGATGAACTTATACTCCACCCGGGCCGGTCCCTGCACGTCGACCGTCAGATAAAAAAAGCCGGTCTTGCCCAGGGGCGAAAGCGGCATGCCGGTCTGCCCCCACTGGGTCAGCTCGCCGGTCAGGGCGACCCGCCGGGCATCCGGGTCGTAGTAGACAAAATGAACCGCATCCTCATCAATCATGGGCGAGCCGACAGCTTTGAGGACTTGCAGAAAGCGCTCGACCTCCTCGCCCCGCTGGCCGTTTTTTTCGGCTTCCTCCAGACGCTTCTTCCAGGTCGGAAAAGATGGCGCCGCCTCCTCATAGCGCGGTGTCCGATTCTCCATAGCAGCCTGCTCTCCTTCGTCGGTATGGTGTGTGTTGTATCCTGATCCCGGCTGCGAAGAAAGCCGTTGAGCGCTGCGGCGTCCACAGGCTGCCGGGTATTGAGCTAGACCGGATCGGCCACCCGCACCGGTCTGGCGGTCGCCGGCTGCGCGGCGGAGGGTCTTTGCACCGGGCTGGGCCAGAAGACAGCCGGATCCAAATTCTGAAACAGCCGGTGCTGGCGCTCCATCCGCTCCAAGCCGCGCCAGTCCCGGTCAGCAAGCGGCCGGCCGGCTCGGTGCCGCTCAACCATCCGCACACAGTGCTGAAAGTTCTCCGCGTGCAGCCCGATTCGCGCTTCGGCATGGTCCGGCGTCACCCGCCGGGTCAGCATGAAGGGCCAGTCCGAGGCTTGCAGCAGGAGGAGTTCCCGGCCGGCCTGCCGCAGGATACGCCGTTCGTGCGGGTCAGGCGTCTCGCCGAGCGCAGCCTGACCCAGCCGCTGCATTGCGCTCTCGGCCTGGTACACCTGACGCCACAACGCCCGCGTCGCGTCGTTCAACCAGCCCCGATGATCCCCGCCCTCGCCCCACGATGACTCGACGAGATCAAGCGGCTGCCGCACCGGGCTGTGGTCCAGAAAGGCTCCGCAGGGGGTGAGCGTCCCGGCTTGATGGAGCCCGAGCTGCCGGATCAGTTCGACCAGCCACTGGACGCCCTCAAACCACCAGTGCCCAAACAGCTCGGTATCGAACGCGGCGACCACAATCCCGGGCTCGCCGGTCTGCTGCCAGTGGCTGCGCAGCCGCTCGTGCAGCAGGCTGGCAAACTGGGCCGCGTGCGCGCTGGCCATGCCAAACGCGGCTTCCGGGACGTAGGGCTGTTTGCCGTCCAGGCCCGGCCGACGGTCGGTGATTCGCCAGTAGCGCAGCTCTCCCCCGGCGTGTTTCTTATGAAACTCGAGATACCACGCATCGCTCGGATAGCCTCCGGCGCGCTGCCAGACCCGCAGGCTGGTATCGAAATCCCGGGTGAACAGGTCCAGCGGGGCCGAGCGGTCCTGGCCCGTGGTCTGATGGACACGCAGCGGACTCGGACGCGCCGAGCCGGCCAGACTCGCCGTAAGCTGGGGCTGATCGATCAGGCAGTACTGGAGGCCGGCTGTAGTCAGGAAGCGGTCAATGCCCGGACGGGCGACAGACCGGTCGGCTGACGGGCCGTCCATTCCGAGCGGCGGGGTCCAGTCTCCAGCCGGACGGTAGCCGCACTCCGGCAGCCAGCAGCCCTGAGCCGGGGTCCCGAAATGGCGCTCGGAACAGCCTGCGCCCAGCTCAATCTGAGCCCGCACAGCGGCATCCGTGCCGAGCAGCGGCAGATAGGCATGGCTGGCGGCCGAGGGCAGCATCTCGACCCCAGCGGCCGTTTGCAGCTGGCGGAAGCCGCCGATGATGTCGGCCGCCAGATCGTGCTGAAAAAACCGCCCGATGTGCTGGTAATAGCTGGCCCATAGGCCGGCCACCCGGGCCAGCTCGGCCTCGTTGCGGGCGTCGAAGGTC
>JAAXHF010000450.1 GCA_012271025.1 Deltaproteobacteria bacterium
ACAGCCTAACGTAAACCGCTCTAAGCACTTCGGTCTTTCTCCGATGCAATGGTCAGCCCGATGCGTGGGTACAACCGTATATAGTTCCCCCTGATTGCCGATGTCGTGACGGGCAAGCTCGACGTGCGCGAGGCGGCCGCCGGGCTGCCCGAGGCCGATCCCCTCGCTGCCGAAGACACCCTGAATGACACCCTCGACGTAGACGCCGTGCCGGGGCGACCGACCGACCGCCCCTACCCTTGGTCAAAAATCCACAGAATGAACCAGTACCCAGCCGAAAGGAGCCGCCCATGAAAGCCATGCGCGCCGCCGAGTTTGGCGGACCGGAAAACCTCCGTTTGGAAGACGCCCCCGCACCCGAGCTGCGAGACGGCCACGTCCTGATTCGGGTCAGGGCCACCGGCATCAACCCGGCAGACCTCGTCCGCATGTCCGGCCGCTATCCGCAACGCCTGCCCCTGCCGTATATTCCGGGCACGGATGTGGCCGGAGAGGTGGAGGCGGTGGCTGCGGACATCAGCCACGTCAGCGTCGGCGACCGGGTCTTTGGCCGTTCGATCAACGGCGGCGGCTATGCCGAGAAAGCCTGCCTGCCGGGGCCCGAGACCATCCCTCTGCCGGACACGCTATCGTTTGCCGAGGGCGCGGCCATCCCGGTTCCGTTCTATACCGCCTATGTAGCGGTCCACCACAAAGCCCAGCTCAAGGCTGGTGAGACCGTGCTCGTCTCGGCTGGCGGCGGCGGGGTCGGCGTGGCTGCGGTGCAGCTGGCCAAAGTGTGCGGCGCGCGGGTGATTACCACCGTCGGCTCGGCCGACAAGGCGGCCAGGATACAAGCCCTGGGCGCCGACTCGGTGATCAACTATAAGACCCACGACTTTGCGGCCGAGGTGCGGCGGCTGACCGACGACACAGGGGTGGAGGTCATCCTTGAGAATGTAGCCGCCGACAATCTGGCCAAGGTTTTTTCGGCGCGGGCCCGCGGCGGCCGGTTTGTCCGGTTCGGCGGCGGCACCGCCAAAGCGCCCGAGGCCGCGTTTATGGTCGGTCCGGCCCTGTTCAAAGACGCGGCCATCTACGGCATGGCCCTGGGCAACTCGGCGACCCACATCCCGGCTATGGCCAGCACCTTGGTTCCCCTGTTTGCTGCGGGACGGCTGAAAGCCGTGGTGCATCAGACCTATCCCCTGGCCCAGGCTCAGCGCGCCCTGGGCGACCTGGTGGCGAGTCGGGTGTTCGGCAAGCTGGTGCTGGTCCAATAGTCACTTGCCCTTGAGCATCAGGGTCATCACGCTGAATTGGGTGTCGCTCATGGGTCGGTTGTGAAAGATCTTGAAGATCTGAAACGTGTTGGACATCTCCAGCTGATAATCAATTGAGGCCTGGGCTGCGGTCTGGGGAAACCACTCGGTGTTGTCCCACGGATTATAGTCCGGGTGACGGTAGACCAGCAGAAAGGTGCGTTTGTGATTGCCGTCGTGGTCGTAGGCCAGGGCAAACAGGGGAACCGAGGTCTGGACATCCAGATACAGCAGGCGGCGACTGTACAGGGGGTGGGAATTCTTGGGCGTCATCTCCAACACATCGGCGTGGCGCAGCTCCCACGGATCGGTCAGATACCACGTACCGCGTCCGCCCCAAGTCGGCTCGGCGGCCTTGATCGGCCCCGGGGTCAGCACGACCCGGCGACCCAGGTATGTCCAGTCGTAATCGTGGATATAGCCCAGGAAGCCCGACCGATCCTCGATCAGCACAACGCCCTTGCCGGGCGAGACATACGGGTTATAGACGATCTTGCGGGTGCGGCGGGTTTTGGGGTCGTAGGCCCACTGATCGTTGGGCAGTCGGTCATCGTCGTAGAGAATGCTCAGGATCTGGTTGCCCTCCGAGTCCGAGGGGGCGACCATCATCGTATACTGCTTTGAGAAGACGCCCTGCTTCTGCCACGGCGCGACGTTTTCGTCTGACGCAGGCCGGTGCATGCCGTACTTGAAGGAAAACAGAAAGCGCTGTTCGCGCTCCACCGTTCCACTGCTGTTGCGCAGCCCGTTCGAGGCCCACATCAGGGCGGTTTCGCCCTGGTCCCGGTAGCGGTGGTTCCAGGCCATCTTGAGACCGGCCTGGGGGTCGCCGACCTCAACAACCGGAAAGGGCCGACCGGCCACATAATTGCCGAGCGTACCCTCGCCGAGCGTCACCCCGGCGGCGTGCTGGACGGTCGCGTCGATAAACGCCTGGCGCAGCGGAGTATCGGTCGTTTCCCGGATGGCAACCGAAAAATCGCCGGCCTCGACATAGCGCAGAATCTCCGCCGGCAGGACATCTTTGGCCAGCTGGGCGCTTGACGAGTCGAGCGTCATGCCCGGGCTGATGCCCTCGACCTGCGGAAAGCCGTCCTGATACGGGAAAAATCCGGCCAGGACGGACGCCCGGCCCTGGCCGGCAGCAGCCCCGGCCGACAGCAGTCCGATGATACACATGAGGCCGAAAATCTGGGAAATCTGCAAAATCTGCAAAGTCTGCAAAGTCTGATGAATACGGCGCATGGTTCCTTCTTTCGGTAGCGAGTAGGGGCACGGCATGCCGTGCCCCTACCGTTTGTGATACCGGGCAGGCACACGGGCCGGCCCCTACCCGCCCAGAGCAAACGAGCGTTTGACCTCCAGAAAAACGCGGCCGTTTCTGCCCGTAAAATAGCCCCGCCTCAGCCGTCGGGCCGGGGCCGCGTACTGGCCGAAGAAGCCCGAGCGGGGCCCGATAAAAAAGTCCGCGCCGAGCGTGACCGACAGATAATCGGTCAGCTGGTACTCGATCTGGGGCCGGATCAAAAGCTCGCCGAAATTGATCCCGTACAGGGCGATCAGTTCGGGAAACAACGTCTCGTTGATGAAGTCGGCGCGCAGAAAAACCGAGATGATATTGTTGACCGCCTCGTCCGGAATATCCTTGGGCTTGTTGAAGATCACATTCTGAAAAAACTGGAAGTTGGCCATCAGGTTGTCGTTGACCGTCCAGTCCAGGCCCAGCACATAGGACAAAAACTCGCGCTGCCGGAGGCCGTCCGCATCCCGGGGGTTGGTTGATATAAAATGTTGTCCCAGCTTCAGCCCGCCCTCACCCCGGATGACGAACACGTCAAAGGCGTAGTTGAAGGTCCCGCCCAGCAGGTGGAACCGGGTGTGACGCGGCTCAACCAGAAACCGATTGCCGCCAATTGTGCGCCGGAAGCCGACCGGGAAGTCGCTCCAGGCATAAAAATAATTCAGCGACAGGTCCATGTTGCGCAGGAAGCGGGTGACCCGCAGGCCGACCTCGGAATCGCTCAGCCGGCCGTCCCGGGGTTTCTTGGTCTTGGCCAGCTGGACCGCAGGAGACTGCAAGAACAGGTCGAGCTGTCCGCTTTCCCTGAACTGCCACTCGCTGCCCAGGTCTGCGGGCCGGTTGTCCTCAAAGTCGAGAAACCACACACCCTCAAACACCCAGTCGTCGAAGGTGTAGTCGAGCCGTGCGCCCCACAGCGGGATGCGCGCGTCGATGAAGTCGTCGAGGATGAACTCCCGAAAATCCTGGGGGTTGATGACATCCAGAATCCGCAGGCCGAGCGACTCGCCCCACACTACCTGTTGGCGGCCGACCCGCAGGTCAAAATCGCCCTGGACGATTTCGAGATACAGCTCGCGCAGCTCGGCCTGGAAAAAATCGCCGCTGGCCCAGCGGTCAATCGGCCCGGCGGCAAAGTCGTGGGTGTTGCTCTCCAGGTGGTTGGCCGGGTCGATCAGCGCCCGCCCGATCGTGGTCAGGGTCATCCAGTCGCTCAGCTCGAAATCAACGTCAATCTCCAGCCAGTTCTGAGCCTTGGAGAACTGACGCGGCGAGTACAGCCGAAAGGCGGTCTCGTTTTTGATGAAGGCCACCCCGTCAATCCGCTCCTCCCACAGCTGGTGAGCCCAGCTCGGCAGTATATTTTTTTCGTCCTCCTCCTCAGGCGGCGCGGGCGCCGCCGGGACAAACGCCCGGCGGGTGGGTGGCGCTGCCTGAGGCGGTTGTGCCGGGGTCGGCGCGGGCGCTTCGGCCACAGCCGGCGCCGGGCTCGGCTCGGTCGACGCCCGGGCGGCCAGGGCGGTCGAGCCCGGCCGACGAAACAGCACCTGGGCCTGCACGCCCTCAGCCGGCGACTGGGCAAAGACCAGGTGCAGCCGGTTTTCCTGCTGGCGCACCTCAAACGGCGGGATCTGGGCGCCGCTCAGGTCAACCACAAAGCGCAGCCGGTCCGGATGGGAGCCGACCCGCACCGCGCTGACCAGGGCGTCGCGCGCCGTGTAGCGTGCCGACGGCCCGGGCGCGACCGGCCCGGTCACATCGAGCACCAGCCGGGGCGGGTCGGACAGGGCGAAAGAACGCACGCTGTGGGGCGACTGAGAAAACACGAAGCTGAGCGCCTGGCGGTCGTCCTCAGCCCCGAGCTGGAGTTCGTGCAGGTACAGCCCGGCCGCAGCGGGCGTCGCTTCCCCGGATACGGTCGGGGTGGATGCCTGCGGCCCAGCAGGCGGGTCGGCTGAGGGCGCAGGCGCCGCCTGACCGGACGCGGTCTGGAGCGGCGGGAAGAGCTGCCGGCTGGCCTGGCGGTCGTCGCCCGGGGTTTGAATAACCGCGCTCAGCCGCGTGCCGTCGTGCTCGATGGTATAGCTCGGCAGGCGGTCGGTCTTGAAGTCGAGCACGAAGCGCAGGCGCTGGGGATGCGCGCCCTGGCGGATACGCCACACGGTCTCGTCTTGGGTCGTATAGCTGGCCGAGCGTGTCCCCTGGGTCGGACCGCTGACATCGATGACCAGCCGCGGCGGGTCGGACAGGCCAAAGGCTTTGACCTCGCTCGGGGCGGTCGAGAAGCGCCAGTTGAGCCGCTTGTGGCCGGCGGTGGATTCGAGCCGGAGTTCCCGGACCTCCAGCGCGGGCGGCCCGGAAGCCCGTAGCTCGGCGGTCTGGAGACCGAGCCCGGCAAAGAGTCCGAGCCAGCCCAGGCTGATAATCCGACGCAGTTTTTTCATGTGTCTCGACCGCGAGCCGTCAGGTGCGCCAGATCTCAGCCCCCCACTCCGGCATCCACCATCCGAGCCTCAGCGCGTCCCCGCGTGCGGGCAACGCCCCTCAGCGTTCAGCATTCGGCATCGTCTAGGGCGCGCCCTTGCGCAGGGAGCGCTCGGTGAACAGACTCTCCCGAAAGCCCTGGTTGAATTTCACATTGCTGATATCCAGCTCGGTCTTGTGACCGGTGAGCTGATTTTCGACCACCGTTTTTCTCCAGTTCCAGATGCCGTCGATCTGCACCCAGTCCTGGTACATGATCTTGAGCAGGCGACCCTTGCGGTCGTAGAACTCGACCTTGGGCGTGGTCCAGGTCTCGGCATTCACCCAGGTCAGCTTCTTGCTGTAGATGTAGTTTTCCTTTTTGGCCACCGCCTGAACCACGTACAGCTTGGTGCCGTTGTCGTTCTCGACCCGGACCAGGGTGTGGGTGTCCTCCTCAACCTCGCGGTCACCCATGTCGTCGTAGATCATGTCGCTGCCCATGAACGAGTTTTCCTTGTCGCCCGAGGCAATCCGGCGCACCTTGCGCAGGGCCGGCAGATAGATCCACTGGTCGTCGTCGGCCTCGGCGTCCTCCTGCGACCAGTTCAAAAACGTGGTGTCTTTGACATCCGGCGGCGAGCTGAAATAGATGAACGACTTGCTCGACAGCCCCTCCTCACCGTCATAATCCTTCCAGTAGCGCAGGGTGTGACGCTTGCGCTGTTTGCCGGCCTTATTGGTCAGCGTCCAGCTCGCCTCGGACACCTGATCGTCGCCGTCTTCGCGCTCATCGACATTGATCGCAATCTGGAGGCCGCTCGGCTCGCCCGGAATCTCTTCCGCTCCGGCGAACGCAGGGGCCACCAGCATGACTCCAGCCACTAGCAGAACAGTTCGCATAGTCCTTCTCCTTTCTCTCGCTCAGGCCCTGTCTTCAGGGCGGGTTGCCACAACAGAACCGTTGTGTGGACCGTACACAAAACGGGGCTTCCAGGTATTCAACATCACCGGCAGCAGCGTCATGGAGGCCACCAGACACGCCCCCATGTTCAGCGCCATCATCGCGCCCAGGTAGTAGTTGGGCAGGAACTTCGAGCTCAGAAAGACGAGGAAGCCGCCGATGACCACGACGGCGTTGAAAAAGATGGCTTTGCCCGAGGTCACCATGGTGGCCAGGGTAATCGCTTCCGGGTCCGTCAAGCCCTCACGCACTTTGAGCCGATACTTGTTGAGAAAATGAATCGTATAATCGATCCCGACCCCGATGACCATTGAGGCGGTGAGCGATTTGCCGATTTCCAGCGGACTCTGGAGCAGGCCCAGCAGGCCGAAGCTGAAGACGATCACCACCCCGATGGGAATGACCGTGATCAGACCGGCCATGAGCGAGCGGAACATGAGCGCGGTGAGGACGAACACCGCTCCTAACGAGGTGACCAGGCTGGCGGCCTGGCTGCTGACGACCAGCTCACTCATCCGGTTGACAAAATACCCGTTGCCCGCAAAGCCGATACGAAAGCCGCTCCGGGTCTCCCAGTTGGTGATCGTCGGCTCGATGTTGACCAGCCAGCGCCCCAGGCGGATGGACAGCGGGTCGCGGTGGCTCAGCTGTCCGTTGTCGGCCGACTCCGCACGCCCGAACTGCTGCTCGGCAAAGTCCTGGGCGCGCTGGACCACCCGCAGCACATCGTCGGTGCTGTCGGAGCGCAGATAAAACGCCACATTGGCGTGCTGGTAGTCATAATCGACGACCTCGTCGAAATCGTCCGGATCGCCGGAGAACGAGTACAGCAGCAGGTACTGGGCCACCAGGTCACGGTCGGTCGGCACGACCTCCATCTCGGGCCGGTCCTCGTTCATGATCCGGTTCATGCGCTTGACATACTCGGCGATGGACACCGAGCCGCCGACCATGGGGTCCTGTTCGACCTCGGCCTGCAGCAGGTCGAGTTTGGCCAGCAGACCGGGGTCTTTGAGCCGGTCGGGCTCGTGTCCCTCAATCACCACATACACGGGCGTCGTGCCCTGGAAGGTGTCCCGCAGGATCCGATCCGCCGTGCGGACCGGACTGTCGGGATGAAATATGCCGATAGGTGAGGAATCGACCGGAATATAGCGGCTGCCGACCAGACACAGGCCAACGACCCCCAGCGTCGGCAGCCACACCAGCAGCGGACGCCGGGCCACACCCCGACCCAGGACGGCCAGCGCCCGGGCGGCCCAGCCGGTCGCCGCCAGGTCGCCGCTGCGCCGCATCTGACGCACCAGACCCCGGCTGACCTTGGCCGGCAGCATGGACAGCAGGGCCGGGAAGAGGGTCAGGGAGAAGACCATGGCCGCCAGCACGCCAAAGGCGGTGAAAAACCCGAATTGACGGATCGGAGGCATCGGGGCGGCCACAAACGACAGGAAGCCCGCCGCCGTGGTCAGCGAGGTGAACACCACCGGCCGCCACATCTCGCACATGGCGGCCACGGTCGCCTCGGACGAGGACAGCTGCGGGCGCTCCAGGAGTTCGTCGTAGTAGCGGCTCAGAATATGAATGCCGTCGGCCACCCCAATCGCCATCAGCACGACCGGCAGCATGGTCGAAATGAAGAACATCGGGACTTCGAGCGCCGCCATCAGCCCCAGGGTCCAGATCACCGCTCCGACCACCACCACCAGGGGCAGGAGCACGCCGCGCAGACTCCGGTAGGTACAGTACAGCGCGCCGAGCACGACCAGGATGACCAGGGGCATGAAGGTCTGCATGTCTTCACGCCCATAGTCACCGACCATCACCTCGATGGCGCCCCGGCCGGCGATATAAAAGGCTTCAGGCGCCCCGGCCTCCCGCTGGGCCTCGACCATGTGTTCGATCGCGCTATAGACGGCAATCCGGCGCGCCACCCCCTCAAGCGTGCCCCCGGACTCCTCCATTTTGGCCATAATCAGCAGTCCGGTGCTGTCCTGCGACACCAGCCAGTTGACGTACATCGGGTTGCCGAACAGCTTCTTCTTGAGCGCGCCCAGCGCCTCGGGCGTGTCCGGCACGTCTTCCATGAACGGGTCGACGGCCATGCCGTCGGCCGTGCCGGTGATATTATCCATGGTCGCCACGCTGGCGATGTCTTCATCCCGGACCGCCTTGATGCCCGGCAACAGGGCAATCTGCTCGGACAGGTCTTTGACAATGCCCAGGGTGCGCGGGTTGAACACGCCGTTTTCGGCCGGGTTGTCGTTCAGCACGCCGACGACAATCAGGTCGCGGATGCCGAAGCGCTCTTCGACCAGGTCGCTGTAGTGCAGGACCGGGTCGTCGGTTGGAATCATGGCCTCGGCATCGCTCTCAAAGCGCAGCGTGCCGAGTTGCAGCCAGGCCAGGGCGGTGCAGCCCAGGACCAGGCCGATGGTCGGCCACCGAAAGCGGATGAGGGTGCGAAAGACGGCTTCCATGACGCCTGGCCTCAGCTCCGGGACGCGCCTTCGCGGCCGTACACAAACCGGGGTTTGAAGGTATTCAGCAGCGTCGGCAGGACCGTCATCGACACCAGCAGACAGGCACCCATGTTCAGCATCAGCATGGCGCCCAGAGAAAAATTGGGTCGAAAATTGGAACTCAGAAACACGGCAAAGCCGCCGATGACCACCACCGCATTAAAAAAGATGGCCTTGCCCGAGGTGGCCATGGTCGCCTCGGTGATGGCGGTCGGCTGGCGCAGCCCGCTGCGGACCTTGAGCCGGTACTTGTTCAGAAAGTGAATCGTGTAGTCGATGCCGATGCCGATCACCATCGACGAGGTCAGGGCCCTGCCGACCTCAAGCTCAAGACCCAGCAGGCCCATCACGCCAAAGCTGAAGATAATCACGATGCCGATGGGGATGACGTTGACCAGGCCGGCGACCACGGAGCGGAACATGAATGCGGTCAGCACAAAGACCGCGCCCAGCGAGACCAGCAGGCTCGACACCTGACCGCTGATGACCAGCTCGCTCAAGTGGTAGGTGAAATAGGCGCCGCCGGCAAAACCGATCCGGAAGCCCTGGTCGGTCTCCCAACCGGTAGACGTCGGCGCCAGGTCGAACAGCCGGCGGCCGACCTGCAGCGCCAAGGGCTCGTCGTCGGCCTCGCCATCCCCCTCGGCGCGGCCAAACTCGGCCAGGGCATAGTCCTGGACCTGTCTGACCACGCGGGCGATTTCCTGGCTGCTGTCCTCACGCAGGTACAGGGCCACGTTGGCGTACTGATAGTCGTAGTCGACCACCTCGTCGAAGTCGTCCGGCTCGCCCGAGAAGGAGTACAGCAGCAGGTACTGGGCGACCAGGTCGCGGTTGGTGGGGATGACCTCCATCTCGGGCCGGTCTTCGTTCATCACCCGGTTCATGCGCTTGATGAACTCGGCGATGGACACCGAGCCGCCCACAATCGGGTCCTGCTCGGCTGCGGCCTGCATGCGGTCGAGCTGTTGCAACAGGACGGGGTCTTTCAGCCGGTCGGCCTCGTGGCCCTCGATCACGACGTACAGCGGCACGGTGCCCTGAAACTTCTGGCGCAGGACGCCCTCGGCAACGCGGATGGAGCTGGAGGCGGGAAAAATGCGGATGGCCGAGGCGTCGACCACAATGCGCTGGGTGCCGACCAGACACAGCAGGACAACGACCACGCTCGGCACCCACACCAGCAGCGGACGCCGGGCCACGCTGCGGCCCAGCCACGACAGGCCCCGGGCCGCCCAGCCGGTGGCGGCCAGATCACCGCTGCGGCCCATCTGGCGGGCCAGGCCGCGGCTGACCTTGACCGGCAGCATGGCCAGCACTGCGGGCAGCAGGGTCAGCGACAAGACCATCGCCGCCAGCACCCCGACGGCGGCAAACAGGCCAAAGTCGCGCTGGGGCGGCAGGGGGGCGGTCAGAAACGACAGGAAGCCCGCCGCAGTGGTCAGCGAGGTCAGCATCACCGGCAGCCACATCTCGCTCATCGTGGCCACCACGGCCGTCGGTCCGTCGGTGTCCGGGTGTTCCAGGACCTCGTCATAGTAGCGGCTCAGAATGTGAATGCCGTCCGCCACCCCGATCGCTATCAGGACGACCGGCATCATGGTCGAGATGAAGTACAGCGGAAAGCCGAGGCTGCCCATCAGGCCCAGGGTCCAGATCACCGACCCGACCACCACGGCAAACGGCAGCAGCACGCCGCGCAGGCTGCGATAGGTCAGGTACAGCGTCACCAGCACCACGCCGAGCACCAGCGGCAGAAAGGTGGCCATGTCCTGGCGACCGTAGCGGCCGACCGTGATCTCCATCGCCCCGCGGCCGGCCACGTACAGCTGCTCGGGCACCCCGGCGTCACGCTGGGCC
Organism: Deltaproteobacteria bacterium; assembly: GCA_012271025.1. The sequence goes on from JAAXHF010000450.1 coordinate 10,408, forward strand.
TGGACCATGGCCTCGATGGCGTTATACGCCTCGGCGCGCTGGGCCAGCCCGGCGGCGTTGTCCACCGCCGACTCCAGCTTGGCCATGATCAGCAGCCCGGTGCCGTCGCGCGACACCAGCCAATCGACGTACATCTCGTTACGAAACAGACTCTCCCGCAGAGCGGCCAGCGCCTCCGGCGTGTCGGGGACGGTCTCCATGAACGGATCGACCGCCATGCCGTCGGCCGTGCCGGTGATATTGTCCATGGTCGCCACGCTCGACACGTCTTCGTCGCGCACGGCCTTGATGCCGGGCAGCAGGGCGATCTGTTCCGACAGCTCCTTGACGATGGCCAGGCTGCGCGGGTTGAACACGCCGTTTTCGGCCGCGTTGTCGTTCAGCACCCCAACCACGATGTTGTCCCGCATGCCGAAGCGGTCTTCGACCTGCTCCTTATACATGCTGACCGGGTTGTCGGCTGGCACCATGGCGTCGAGGTCGCTCTCAAAGCGCAGATGGCTGCGCAGCTGTCCCCAGGCCAGGACCGAGATGCCCAGGACCAGGGCGATAATCAGCCAGCGCAGGCGGATCACCCCATGAAAGAAAGCACTCATGCCGATCCCTCCGGCTGCCGGCCGAATCCGAGGCGCGCCTCCGGCCCCTGCGCCTCCGGCTCCTGCGGCTCCGCGCCCAGGGTCGCGGGCGCTGTCCCGGCGTACACAAAGCGGGGTTTGCAGGTGTTCAGCATCGCCGGCAGGACCGTCATCGACACCAGCAGACAGGCGCTCATGTTGAGTGCCAGCATGGCTCCAAGATAAAAATTGGGCCGAAAGTTGGAAGTCAGAAAGACGAGGAAACCCGCCGTCACAACCAGGGCATTAAAAAAGATGGCTTTGCCCGAGGTCGCCATCGTCGCTGCGGTAATGTCTTCCGGGTCCGTCAGGCCAGCCCGGACTTTAATCCGATATTTATTCAGGAAGTGAATCGTATAATCGATGCCGATCCCGATGACCATAGACGCCGTCAGCGACTTGCCGACCTCAAGCGGAATATTGAGGAGTCCGAGCAGCCCGAAACTGAACACCATCACCATACTGATCGGAATCACATTGATCAGCCCGGCGACCCAGGAGCGAAACATGAACGCGGTCAGGCAAAAGACGGCCACCAGTGAGACGGTCAGGCTGGCCAGCTGCCCGGACACCACCAGTTCGCTGAAACGGCTCGTGAGATAGCCATTCCCGGCAATCCCAAGCCGAAAGCCGCTGTCGGTTTCCCAGCTGATGACGGTCGGCTCGATGCCGGCCAGCCAGCGGCCAAAGCGGATGGCGAGCGGGTCGCGTGAGGCGGTATCGGCCGTGCCACTGTCCCCGGCATGTCCGAATTCACGCACGGCAAAGTCCTGGACCAGACCCACCACCCGTTCGATATCCTGCGTACTGTCCGACCGCAGAAAGATCGTCAGGTTCGCGTGCTGATAGTCATAATCGACGATCTCATCAAAATCGTCCGGGTCGCCGGAGAAGGAGTACAGCAGCAGGTACTGGGCAACGAGGTCTTGCGCGTCCGGAATCACTTCCATCTCCGGCCGGTCCTCGTTCATGACCCGGTTCAT